>NZ_JBWKEC010000008.1:0-281265 GCF_056435645.1 Amycolatopsis sp. NPDC043889 | reverse complement strand
CGTCGCCCAGGCGACCCACCCACCATTTTCACGCGCTCAGCACGCCCCACCAAGGCCACAAGGACTAACCCGAAACGCCACTCACGACCCCCTCGTGAAATCGCCTATCCGGGCATCAGTCGGACATTGAGTCGCGCCGTACGGGCGTCTCTCGTTCCGCTGATCGTTCGGGGCGGCCATGGCGGCGATACTCCCAGGTTCCGGGGGCGATTCGCGAACGGAAAGTGCCGTGGACCTCGGTTGGGTGTCGTGCCTACGGGCCGTAAGGCAGGATGGAGGGACCTTCACCCGATCGAGGGAATAGATGTTCAGCTCCCGTGCCCGTCAGACTACTGCCCTCCTCGGCGCAGCCCTCCTGCTCGCGGGGTGCGGCAGCGCTCCGGAACAGCGGCGGCCGCCCGTCACGTCCGAGGCGCCGCCGTCGAGCCAGGCGCCGGACGGGTCGTTCACCGTGGTCGCGACCGGCGACGTGCTGATCCACCCCGCGCTGACCGAACAGGCGAAGGAAGACGGTGGCGGCAAGATCGACTACCGGCCCCTGCTGGCCGGGATCAAACAGCTGATCTCCGGGGCCGACCTCGGCATCTGCCATCTCGAGACCCCGCTCGCGCCGAAGGGCGGGCCGTACAGCGGCTACCCGTCGTTCAGCGCGCCGCCCGAGATAGCCGGCGCGCTCAAGGACACCGGGTACGACAACTGCTCGACGGCGTCCAACCACACGATCGACCAGGGCGTGGACGGCGCGACCAGGACCCTCGACGAACTCGACGAGGCCGGGATCAAGCACACCGGCTCGGCGCGTTCGGCCGAGGAGGCGAAGAAGCCGCTGATCGTCGACGTCAACGGCGTCAAGGTCGCTCAGCTCTCGTACTCCTACGGGTTCAACGGGATCAAGGTGCCCGCGGGCAAACCCTGGCTGGTGAACCAGATCGACGCCGAAGACGTGATCGCCGAGGCCAAGGCCGCGCGGAAGGCGGGCGCGCAGGTCGTCCTCGCGAGCCTGCACTGGGGCACCGAGTACCAGCACGACCCGACCGCCGAACAGCGCTCACTGGCGAAGAAACTCCTCGGCGACGACTCGATCGACCTGATCATCGGCCATCACGCGCATGTCGTGCAGCCCTTCGAGCAGATCAACGGCAAGTGGGTCGCCTACGGCCTCGGCAACAGCGTCGCCCGCCATTCGGAGCCGAAGGGTTCGACCGAACAGGGCGCGGCCGCGCGGTTCCGGTTCGTGCGCGACGGCGAACGCTGGAAGGTCGACAAGGCCGAATACGTCCCGACGCTGGTCCAGCTCGGCCCGCCGATCCGCCTGCTCGATCTGACCGCGGGACAGGCCGGGAACGCCGGCGCGGAAGCGCTCAAGGCCACCGACGAAGTTATCCTCAGCCGCGGCGCGGGCGACCGGGGGCTGACCCGCCCCGGCCGCTGACCAGAGGGGGCAGGGGCGGGCTCGTCCCGCCCACCCCTGCCTTACCGCGCCCGCTTTCAATACCGTCGCCGTACCACCAGTTTCGCGAGGGCCGCGAGCTCGGCGCCTGGGCGGTGCACCGGGTTCGAGACGGCGAGATGGTGCAGCGCGCCGGTCAGGAGCGCGTCGGCCTGCTCCTGACTCCAAGCCCGGCCGCCCGCCCGTTCCACCAGCTCGGCCGCGTGGGGCAATTCCGCGGCCTCGAGGTTTTCCTTGCGGTACAAGGCATCCAGTTCTCGCCCGGCTTCCGTCCCCGAGTGGAGCGCGGCCACCACCGGCAGGGACTTCTTCCGGTTGGACAGATCCGAGTGGACCGGTTTGCCGGTCACCGCCGGATCGCCCCAGATCCCGAGTAGATCGTCGATGTGCTGGAACGCCAGCCCGAGTGCCCTCCCGTACTCGGTCAGCCGGTCGACCTGATCCCGCCTCCCTTCCCCGGCCAGCGCCCCGAGCGTGCACGACGCCCCGAGCAACGCGCCGGTCTTCCCCTCGGCCATCCGTACGCATTCGGCGGTGTCGACGTCACCGCGTTCCTCGAACTTCAGATCGGCGCTCTGGCCCTCCAGCAGGTCGATCACGGCGGTGCTGAGCACCCGCAGCGCGGTCTGCCCGAACGGGGCCAGCACCTCGAAGGCCCGGCACAGCAGGGCGTCCCCGGCGAGGATCGCCGCGCCGGTGCCGAAAACGGTCCAGGCCGTCGGGCGGTGCCGCCGGGTCGTGTCGGAGTCCATCACGTCGTCGTGCAGCAGGGAGAAGTTGTGCACCATCTCCACCGCGACACCCACCGGGACGGCGATTTCGGCGTGCCCTCCGACCGCCTGCGCCGACAGCAGCGCGAGCGTCGGCCGCAGGGCCTTCCCGCTGTCCGAAGTGGACGGACGCCCGTGTTCGTCCCACCAGCCGAAGTGGTAGCCGGCGATGAGCCGCATCGATTCGGGCATGCCGTCGACGGCCTCGCGCAAGGCCGGGTCGAGCAGATTCCGGCTCCAGGTCAGCACTTCACCGGCGGGCCGGGCTCCGGTATGGGTCTCGATGGTCGTCAACGGACTCCCTTTCAGTCGACCCGGTGAACTGCTGTTTTTCGCAATTCGTGGATACCCATTCGAGTGGGGTGGTGGCAAAGTCAACATAGCAAGGGGTAATGCCCGGGCAAACAACTCGATCGGGTTCGCGGAAATGTTCACCTGTTTGCCGGACCGCCCCGGACGCGCGGCCGGGGCGGCCGTTCGGGTGCCGAAGCTACGCGAAATGCCGGTATACGGCGGAGTCGGTGACGTCTCGTGGTGGCGACTCACTCGGTCGTGAAGCCGCGCTCTCCGACCGGTGGCGCGCCTTTCCGCCGCGTATCGGAAATTGTTTCGAGTGCTGAGAAATTGGGCCGAGCCGGTGATGATCCACTTGCTGTTGTCCGCCGCTGGTATGAATTGATTCAACCGGTCTTTCCCGTTCGGTGAAGGGTGAACTAGCTTCAGCAGTCTCCGTGGGAAGGACTCGAATGGGTATTTACCTGACCGGCATCGCGTGGGTCGTCGGCGCGGCGGCCCTCGCGTGCTTCGTCGGCTACCTCGTCCGCAGGTTCGGCTGGGACGAGGGACGGCCCGACAACAACGACGCCGCCGGTCAGGTGTTCACCATCGTCGGCGGGCTGCACGCCGTCCTGGTCGCGTTCGTCCTGATCTCGCTCTTCGACTCCGCGAGCGCGGCGCGCGAGGGCTCGTACCACGAGGCGGACAGCCTGGTCGCCGCCGTCTGGGCCGCCGATTCGCTGGGGACCGAGGTCAAGGACGAGGTGCGGAAGCTGAGCGCGGAGTACCTCACCACGGTCGAAAAGAAGGAGTGGCCGCTGATGGCCGGGGGGCAGACGAGCATCCCCGATCTCGGCTGGACACAGCTCGACCACTTGCGCAAGGCGGTGGACAAGGCCCCGTCGGACGACGACTGGTTCCGTGAGCGCAAGGCCGAGGCGGCCACCCAGCTCTGGCAGGTCTACGAGGCCAGGCAGGACCGGCTCAACGCGGTCGTGGGCGGCAGGGTCGGTGGTGTCGTCTGGTTCGCGCTCATTCTCGGCAGCCTCATTTCGGCGTTGCTGCCCAACCTGTTCGGCGGTACCCGCCTGGCCGCGCACCTGGTGATCGTGTCCACGCTGGCCGGCACGGTCACGTTGCTGCTGTTCGCGATCTACCAGCTGCAGAACCCGTTCGGCGGTGGGGTGCGGATCCCGCCGGACGCGTTCACCTCCGCGCTGGCGAGGATCTCTTGAACCGGTGAGCACTGTGGACCGGGTGACGCGGACGGCGGCGACGGTGGCGGTCGCCGGCCTGGTGGGGGCGTCGGCGCTGCTGGCCCCGATGGCCGCGCGCGCCGCCGAGTCCTGCCTGGTGGTGCAGGCGGAGACCGGGTCGCACGGGAAGTCGAAGCTGCGCTGGCTCGACGCCGGATCGGGGACCACTTCGCGCGTGACCGAACCGGGTTACCGGCTCAACGCGCTCGGGTACTCCGCGACGCGGAACCTGGTCTTCGGTGTCGCGGAAGGACTCGGCCGGGGCGCGCACGCGGTGACGATCGACCGTGACGGGAAGACCCAGGACCTCGGTCCGATCACCCGCGCCGGGAACCGGCTGCCGTTGTGGAGCCCCGTCGCCGGAGTGACCGCCGGCGCGATCGGCGGGAATTCCTGGTATCTGCTCAGGAACGGCACACTGTACACAGTGGACTTGTCGCCGGGGGAGCGGTACCTGCGGGTGATCAGGACGGTGTTCCTCCGGCCGATCACGCTCGCCCACGACGTCAACGATTTCGCGTACCACAACGGATTGCTCTACGGCGTGTCCACCACCTGGCGCGGGAAGGGCGCCGTGATCACCATCGATCCGGCGTCCGGCAAGGTCCGCGAAGCCGAAGGCACGCGTTTCCCGCCCGCTGACGTCTACGGCTCGGTCGTGCTCGGCCGCGACGGCGCCCTGTACGCCACGGCGAACCGGATCGGCGGGCGCAGCGTGCTCTACCGACTCGACCGAAGCGGGCAGGTGACCGTGGTGCGTTCGGGCCCGCCGCTGGCGGGTTCGGACGCCGCGGGTTGCCTCACCGCGCCCGAGCCGCCGAAGCCGGAGCCGCCCAAGCCGACTCCGACACCCACGCCGACACCCACTCGGACTCCGACGCCTTCCCCGACTCCGTCCCCCAGCCCGTCTTCCACGCCCTCGCCCAGTCCGTCTTCGTCGCCGAGTTCCAGTCCTTCACCGACTCCCTCGCCCACGCCGTCGTCGAGCCCGGCGCCCACTCCGGCACCTCAGGTGGTCCCGCCGCCCGCTCCCGCGCCGAAGCCGTCTCGTTCGGCCGCGCCCCGGGAACGGAAGGAGGAGGTGGCGGAGACCGATTCCCTTGCCCGCACGAAGGAGAAGCGGCGATGGGGATTGACCGCGCTGGTGCTGATCCTCGGCGGCGGCGCGGCGGCGGGTGCCGTCCGGCGGGCCCGGTGACTCAGTACTTGAACTGGTCCACGTTCTCGCGCGTGATGAGCAGCGGGTCACCGAGGAGCACGGTCTTCGTGTCTTCCTCGTACTTGATCGCGGGGAGTTCGAGGTTGACCTTGTTCGACGGGCTGAGCCGTTTGCCCTCCGCGATCTGCTTGCCCGCCCACGCGGTGAGGTAGCCGAGCGATTCGACGTTCCACAGCACCGACAGCGACGCGGAACCGTCCAGCAGGTACGGCTTGATCGCCTGCGGCGTCCCGACGCCGACGGTGAAGACGCGGCCGATCTTCTGCTGCGACCGCACGGCCTCGGCGACCCCGGGCGCGGACGTCGTGCATTCGCCGACCAGGCCGGTGAGGTCCGGGTACTTGGCCATCAGCCCTTTGGCCAGCGCGGTGGCGTTGTCCTTGTCCTCGCCGGCGTAGACCGTCTCGACGAGCTGCGCATGGGGGTACTCCGTAGCGGTATACGCGCGCTGAACCGCGATCCACGCGTTGAGGTTCTCGGCGGTCTCGCCGCAGGAGACGATCGCGTACTTGCCCGCGTTCCCCATCTTCTTCATCAAGGCGTCGGTGAGCGCCTTGCCGACGCCCTCCGGGGTCGCCTGGTTGACGAAGAGTTCGCGATCGGTGCCGGGCGCGTCGGTGTCCGAAGTGATCACATGGACGCCCTTGGCCCGTGCCTCGGTGATCGCGGGGGCGATCGCCCTTGGATCGTTCGGCGCGATCGCGATGACGTCCACCTGCTGGTCGACGAGGCCGCGCACGATCGAGACCTGCGCCGCGGGGTCCACCGTGACCGGGCCGGTCGAGGACCATTCGACACCGAGCTGCTTGGCCGCGGCCTGCCCGCCGGCGTTCATCGCCTCGAAGTACGGGATGCCCGCGACCTTCGGCACGAACGCGATCCGGATCGGCTTCGCCGCCGTCTCCGCCGGTTCTTCACCGCCGCCACAGCCGGTCAGCCCGAACACCATGCCCCAAGCGAGCACAGTGGCAACGACGAGCGTCTTCGTCGGCCCTCGCATCTCCACCCCATAGTCACGGAACTACCTGAACCAGCCGATCGGTCTACGCGCGGTGGAGACCTCCGGCGAAACTAGGGGTCCTCGGTTACCCCGGTCAACCGGATGAGCGCAAAGGGTTACGGAAGTGAGTTCATCGACCTGGGCTGATTACCGGGTCGACCTACGGGGGTCACGGTGAGCGACCACGAGACACGGATCACTGCGCCATCTATACGGGTGGGGGGTATGTTCTCCGCATGAACGAGACACGGCATGGAGCAAGCTGGTCGATGGCGGCTTCGGCGACTCTGCACTGTCTCACCGGCTGTGCGATCGGTGAGGTCCTCGGCATGGTGATCGGCACGGCGCTCGGCCTCGGCAACGTGGCGACGATCATCCTCGCGGTGGCGCTCGCTTTCGTCTTCGGCTACGCGCTGACCATGCGTGGCGTCCTGAAGTCGGGCCTGCCGTTCGGCACCGCGCTCAAGGTGGCGCTCGCGGCCGACACCGTGTCGATCGCGGTCATGGAGATCGTCGACAACGGGGTCATGCTGGTGGTGCCGGGTGCCATGGAGGCGGGGCTCGCGAGTCCGCTGTTCTGGGGCGCGCTGGCGTTCGCGCTGGCCGTCGCGTTCGTGCTGACGGTGCCGGTGAACAAGTGGATGATCGGGCGCGGGCTGGGGCACGCGAAGGTCCACGCGCACCACGGCGGCCATGAGGGTCACGGTGGTCACGAGGGGCACCACGCGCATTGAGCGCCCTTCGCTGCACGGCCGCGGCCCAAGAGGTCTTCACTGCCTTCAAAGATGCCGCTGCGCGTGAAGGCCCCCTTTCCTCTGCTCAGCCGAGGAAACTCGAACTTCACACCTTGCCCAAGTACATGAAGGCCCTCTTTCCTGTATCTAGGCGCAAGGAGGGGGCTTCTATGTACTTCGGACGGGCAAGGAGTACTGTTTCGGGTCGTCAGAACGACCCGAAACACTCACGACCTCACCGTCGTCAGACGCTCGACAGGTCGATCGCCCTGTCGATCTCCTTCGGCATCAGCACCCGCAGAATGCCCTCCAGCAGGTAGTAGTCGGCGTAGGGCAACGAAACCTCGACGCCGTCCTCGGCCCGGCGGTTGCGCGTCCCCCGCGCCACGATCGCCTCGGCGCGGGTGGACTTCGTGGTCAGGCAGGTGTCGCACAACGCGGTGAGGATCCGGATCGCCGCCTCGCGGTAGTGCGGCCGGTTCGCGACCTTCGCCAGGTCGAGCAGGCCACACGCCATCACCGCGCCGGCCGAGGAGTCCTTGATGTCGTACGGCGCCTGCGGTGCGAGGTAGTCCCACACCGGCACGGCGTCCGGGGTGAGGGCACGCAGCGCGAAGTCGGCAAGGCGTTGCGCGGTCCGCAGGAACAGCGGGTCGCCGGAACGCCGGTACATCGTGGTGAACCCGTAGATCCCCCACGCCTGACCGCGCGACCAGCAGGACGCCGGGCTGTAACCCTGCACGGTGTTCGGGCCGATTTCGGCGCCGGTCTCGGGGTCGAAGTCGAACACGTGCGGCGTCGAACCGTCCGGGCGCAGGAAGACCCGTTCGGTGGTCTTCGCGTGGGAGACGGCGATGTCGAGGTACTTCCGGTCACCGGTCTGCTTGCTCGCGAAGGTCAGCAGATCCAGGTTCATCATCGTGTCGATGATGACCCGGCCTGCGTTGTTCGGCGTGCCGAGCGCGCCCCACGCTCGGATGAACTTCCCTTTTTCGTTGTAGCGCTGGATGAGCGACGCGGCGGCGGTGAGCGCACCGGCGCGCCATTTCTCGTCGCCGGTGAGCCGCCAGCCGGTCACCCACGACGGGTAGAAAAGGAATCCTAGGTCGTGGTCCCGCGTCTCGTGCTGGCGCGGCGCGAGCTTTTCCGCCGACGCCATGGCGAGGGTGCGGAATTGCGGATCGCCGCTGTAGATCGAGGCGAGCCACAAAGTGCCCGGCCAGAATCCGCCGATCCAGCCGCCGTTCTGCGAATAGGTCCATTTCTCGAATCGGGTGATCTCCGGAAAGGCCGTCACGCCGGGTGCGACGGCCCGCAGCTTGGTCACCGCGTAGTCGGCCGTTCGGCGGAAAGTCCTTAGTCCGTCGGCCTCTTCCCCGGCCGCACTGGCGGCAGGGGTGATCGTCGTCGCCGCGACGGCGGCACCGGCCGCCGTGGTCAAAAGGGTTCGCCGGGAAACGCTCACAATACCCGCCATTCGTCAGTGGGAAATGCGTCACGGGAGTTTCGCACGACGATCACGGCATTGTGAAGACCATTCAAGGTTGTGAATAAACGGCTCACTCAGCGGGACGGATGTTCGAGTTGTGCCGGAACACGTTGTCCGGGTCGTGCGCCGCCTTGCCGGTGGCCAGCCGCGCGTACTTCTCCGCGCCGAACGCCGTGCGCACCCGGTCTTCGTCGTATTCGTTCATGAAGTTCAGGTAGCCGCCGTAGTTGTTGGAATGCGGCAAGAGTTCTTCCCGCAGCGCCCGCGCCCAGATCCGGTCGGCGGCCAGGAATTTCCGGTGTCGGGGCGGTGTCACCAGACCGACGACGAACCCGGGCGTCCGCGGCCCGCCGAACGCGGTCGCGTCGTCGGGCACAGTCGAGAACGTGTCCTGCAGTGGCACGATCGGCAGCACGGTCATCGGCGACGCCTTGTCCGGCAGGCGCGCGGCGATCACGTCGATGACCTTTTCGGACAGTGAGGCGACGTACAGCGACTTCTCGTAGGCGAGAATGCCCCGTGGCGCGGTCGGGTCGAGCAGTTTCTGCAGCTCCGTGTACCGCATCGGGGTGACCAGTTCGAACGCCGCGGGCAACCCGCCCCGGATCCGCTCGACCAGCCGGGCGTCCCGTTCGGGACCGTCGAAGCCCCGTCGGTCACGGCGGAACCGCTGAAACTGTGCCCGCCGCCGCGCACGGTGATCTCGAGACCCTTGTCGCGGCCGAAGGCCAGCGCGGTGACCACCGCACCGGACAGACTCCGGCGCAACGCGGTCGTTTCGGGCCGGCTACCGCACAGTCTCGATGGCGGACGCCCCGGCCCCAGGTCCGCCCGCGCGGGAAAAAGGGCGGACGAAAGGGCGAAGGCCCGGCGTTATGGGGTACGCCGGGCCTTCGCGATCTGTGTTCGACCTTTGAACCCGCGACCGCGATCGACGTCGCCAGGGGCGCCCTGCCACCGCGATAGCGAGGCCTTCGGCCGAAGCGGGTTCAGGGGGTCACGAGCACTTGGGCGCCACCGGCAGGTCCGAGCCGGTCTGCACGTAGGTGTCGGAGACGTAGTGCCCCGGGCCGATCCGGTTCCAGATGTTGCTGGTGCCGAACCTGCCGGTGACGGTCTCGCCCTCGACGTAGCACTCGATGTTGACCTTCGCGTAGTTTGCCGCGAGGCCCTTGATCGCCGCGGTGGTGCTCGCCGAGGCCCGGACGTTCATCGGGTCGCCCGCGGTGGTGATGACGCCGGTCGGGCCGGAGCCGGTCCACAGGTAGGAGACGTTGACCCAGCCGTTGTCCGTCATCTTCAGGCCGTCCCAGAAGGTGCCGTCCGCGAGGTCGATCCCCGCCGGGTTGGCCACCTTGCGGCCGAACTCGTCCTTGCCGCCGTTGTAGCCGTCCTGGTACGCCGCCTGCGCCTCGGGCTTGCCCTGCGGCAGGTTCTTCCACATCTGGCGGGTGGCCGACGGGTTCCAGTAGTCGTCCTTGGTGTTCCACGGGCCGACGTCCCACACCGGCGCGTACTCGCAGCGGCTGT
Source organism: Amycolatopsis sp. NPDC043889 (assembly GCF_056435645.1). Taxonomy (NCBI): domain Bacteria; kingdom Bacillati; phylum Actinomycetota; class Actinomycetes; order Pseudonocardiales; family Pseudonocardiaceae; genus Amycolatopsis; species Amycolatopsis sp. NPDC043889. The sequence goes on along the minus strand of NZ_JBWKEC010000008.1, from coordinate 271,541 downwards.
TGTCGGTGCGGCAGATCCGGACGGTGTAGTTGCCGGTGTTCTTCGGCGCCAGGCCACGGCCAGAGGGGAGGGCGACGAAGTGGTCGCGGGACTTGATCACGTGGCCGTTGGCGGTGGTGCCGCCGACGAGGCCCTCGCGGGTGCCGTAGACCCGGTACGTCAGCGGGGCCGCGGCCGCGCCGATCGCGTTGACCTGCGGGCCGACATCACCCTGAAGGGTGATGTCGCTGACCTTCGCGGTCACGCCGTCGGTCACCGTGCGCAGTCCGACGCGGACCTGGACGGTGGAGACGGAGGCGGACAGGTGGGCGGCGCCGCCCTCGGTGGGCGTCCACTCCGTCCAGTCCTGGGAGTTGAGCTTGCCTCGGACGTCGACCTCGACCTCGGTGCCCTTCGGCGCGTCGGCGGTCACCTGGGCGGTGACGCGGTTCACCGGCTTCCCGAGCTTCTGCTCGGCGAGCAGCAGGTAACCCTGGCTGCCTACGGAGTCGGGTTTTCTGTGCCAGGCGGCGTTTTCCAGGCTGAGCACGCCGCCGTCGCTGCGGACGTTGACGTCGTCGCCGTCCACAGTGGACAAGTCGGCGCGCCAGCTTCCCTCGGGCGCCGCGTTCGCGGGGCTGGCGGCCAAGGCGGTGACCGCCCCCACGGCCAGCACGGCCGCCATCACCCGGCGGGCCTTAACGGTCCGGACCATTCCGGTCTCCCTTCGAGCACTCTCGGTTGCCACGAAGGGAGCTTCGCCGGGGCGTGTACACGATCGATACAAAAGCAAGTCGGCACCTGATCGCGGTGGGTGAACCCGCAATCAGGTGCCGAAGTGCGAAAAGGTCAGGCGCTCGCGGAGTCGTTGTAGGAGGCTTCGGCCGCTTCCTGCAGGCGCGAAGCGAGTGCGGATTCCTGTGGCCGCGCGGAGAGTTCCCGCCACAACGCCAGTGCGCGCTCCGAGTAGGTCCGCGACCGCTCGGGCTGGCTCAGCGCCTCGTGCAGTTCCCCGAGGAGCTGGGATACCTCGGCCTCGGACCGGCGGTCCCCGTTGCGCCGGTGCACGCTCAGCGAATTGACCAGCAGCAGCTGCGCGTGGGCCAGATCGCCGCTGTGCAGATACAACTCGCCGAGGTTCTGGTTCGCGTAGCCGACGCAGTGGTCGTCGCCGAGTTCGTTGAAGATCGCGATGGCACGGTCGACCCACTCCCGCGCGCCCGCGAGGTTGCCCTGGTGCTGGCGCAGCATGGCGAGCCGTTTCAACGCGTGCGCCTCCCGGTGCCGATCACCGATCCGGGCGGACTGGTCGAGCGCCTCGGTGAACCAGCGTTCCGCGTCGGCGTACCGGCGCCGCGCCAGCCACACCGCGCCGATCGCGATGCGCGCGACGGCCTCGCCGTGTGGATCGCCTGCCGCCGAGAACTGGTCGAGCGCCGCGTGACAGTGCTCCAGCGCGACGGTGTCCTCGCCCTTGATCCGCAGCACGGTGCCGAGCCCGGCCAGCGCGATCGCCGCGCCCCGCGCGTCGCCGATCTTGTCGAACAGCAGCTGCGACTGCTCGAACGCGATCAGGGCCTCGGCGTAGCTGTCCTGGTACAGCTGGATCTGCCCGAGGTTGCGCTGGATGATCGCCTCGCCGCGGACCTCGCCGGAGCGGCGCGCGGCGGCCAGCGCGACGGCATGGGTGTGCATCCAGTCGTCCTGGTGACCGCGCTGGTCGAAGTACGGGGCCAGCGCGGCGGCGAGACGCCAGGCCAGCGAGTCGAAACCCAGGTCGGCGGCCAGCGAGACGGCGGCGACACAGGTGTGCCGCTCGGCGGCGAACCACGCGGCCGGGTCCTCGATCAGATGCGCGGTACCCGGTGGCAGCGCGGGCTGGACGGCCGTGTCGTCCCGGTAGAGCCCGAAGAAATGGATCGGCATCCGATCCGCGGCCTCGACCGCGAGCGCGAGATAGCCCTCCAGCACCCGTTTCGTGGCGTCGCGCGCCTTCGCCGGGACGTCCTGCGCCCGGAGTTCGAGGGCGTAACACCGCAACAGGTCGTGCAGGCGGTAGCGGGGCTCGCCGGTGGCGTCCGAGCCGCTGAGCTCGACCAGATGAGCGTCCACCAGTACATCGAGGACGTCCTCACCGTGCGTGCGGCCGAGCAGGGCCGCGACCACCCAGCCGGGGAACTGGACCGAGCCGAGCCCGCCGAGGCCGCGGAACGCGGTCGCCGCCGACATCGGCAGGAGGTCGTAGCTGAGGGTGACACTGGCCCGCACGGCGAGATCTCCGACGCGGAGTTCGTCCAATCTTCGTCTTTCGTCGCGCAGCCGGTCGGCCAGCACGCGCAACGTCCAGCCCGGCCGATGGGTCAGCTTCGCCCCGGCGACCCGGATCGCCAGTGGAAGATATCCGCAGTGGCGGAGGATCGCGGTCGCGCAGTCCGGCTCCGCGGCGACCCTTTCCGCGCCGACGATGCCTTCGAGCAGCTTCGCGGCCTCGGCCTCGGGCAGCAGGTCGACGTCGACCGGGGTGGCCCCGGCCAGATCCGGCATCCGGACCCGGCTGGTGATCAGCACCGCGCAGGAACCGGCGCCGGGCAGCAGCGGGCGGACCTGCGCCGCGCTGCCGGCGTCGTCGAGGACGACGCACATCCGCAGGGTCGCGAGCCGGGAACGCAGCAACGCCGCGCGCTCCGGGAGATCACGCGGCAGTCCCGCGTCGGGGACGCCCAGCGCGCGGAGCAGCTCGGCGAGCACGGTCATCGGAGGGCGGGACGAGGACGACGTCCCGGCGAGGTCGACGTGCAGCTGACCGTCCGGGAAGTCGTCACGGACCGCGTGCGCCACCCGGATCGCGACGGAGGACTTGCCGATCCCCGGCGCCCCCGACAGCACCGCGATCGCGGGTTTTCCCTGCTCCCGGCGGTCGTGGAAGAGACCGACGAGTGCGCTGACCACCTCGTCGCGGCCGGTGAAGTCCGGCAGGTCCAGCGGCAGCTGGCAGACCGGCGTCACCGGCACGGTGAGGGCGGCGGTCACCGCGTCCTGGGTCGCGGACGGCGTGAGGACCAGCGAAGCCCGCAGTTCCCGCAGCCGCGGCCCCGGTTCGGTGCCGAGTTCCTCCGCGAGCACCTTCTCGGCCGTTTCGTAGGCCTCGATCGCGTCGGCCGTGCGGCCGTCGGCCCGCAGCGCGACGATCAGCTGCTGCCAGAGCTCCTCGCGCAGGGGATGTTCGGTGACCAGGCCGCGCAGTTCGGCGACGGCTTCGGCGGTCCGGCCGAGTTCGATCCTCGCGCGCAGGCGCTGTTCCTGGACCGCGAGCCGCAATTCCGTCAGCCGGGCGACGGTCGCGCCCCAGCCGTGGTCGTGGGGGAGACCTTCGAGGACCTCGCCGCGCCACAGCGCTTCGGCTTGATCCAGCAGGCCCAGCGCGGATTCGGCTTCCCCGTGGCCGAGCGCGTCCTGCGCGCGGGTGGCCAATTCGCCGAAGCGGATGTGGTCGATCTCGTCGGGGGTGGCTTTGAGGATGTATCCGGATGCCCGGCTTCCGATGCGCTCCCCGAGCTCGGGGTCGTGGTCGGCGAGGCGTTTGCGGAGTGAATGGACGTAGGTACGGATGTTCGCCGCCGCCGACCGGGGAGCGGACGAAGGCCACAGGACCTCGATCAGCAGTTCGGTGGAGACGACGACGTTGGGCTGGAGCAGGAGAGCGGCCATCAGCAGCCGGGGTTTGGGCCCGCCGAGCGGCACCACCTGCCCGTCCACCGCCACTTCGAGCGGACCGAGAACGCGAAACCCGAGAATAGTCACCTAAACCGCCAATACGGCAGGAGCCCCATATCCGCCGATAATATTGCCGTCCCGCCATGGTTGGCTAGATCCATTCGCATGCATGTGCAGACAGCCGGTCGGCGTTTGTACGTGATGTGTACGACGCCGGTCGACGCTGAAGTCATGAAGCGTTCAAGTGTCCGGCGGCTCGCCGGTTTCTTTCTCGTGCTGGTGACGGCGGGCGCCTTGGGCCTCGCCGGAGCCACTCCCGCACTGGCCGCGGCCACCGGGACCGTGAAGACGGCGGGTGATCCGCTGAACGTCCGCCGCGCCCCGAGCACCTCCTCGACCGCGGTGCGCACGGTGGCCAACGGCGCCACGGTGACCATCGACTGCCAGACGGTCGGGACCTCGGTCACCGGTCCGCTGGGTACCACGACGTTGTGGGACTACGTCCCCGCGCTCGGTGGTTACATCTCGGACGGCTACGTCTACACCGGCTCGGACCAGCGGATCGCACCCGACTGCGGAGTCGGCTCCGGCAGCGCCGAATGCTCCACCGGCGTCTGCGCGGGTGAGGGGCGGTTCCGCTCGTCGGACGCGCATTTCCTCGTCTACGACAGGAACGCCGACGGCAAGTCCGCCGTGGTCGCGTACTGGCTGAAGGGTGGCGCCGGCCCGTTCTACGTCTGGGCATCCGGCGGTAACGGCACCCACGTCGACAAGGCCGTGCCGGTCGCGAAGGGATCGTGGGTCTATTACAAGGTCTGCGTCGCCGACGCCGCCGCGAATCCGACGCTCGAGGCCTGTAGTGGCGGCATCACCGATTACGCCGCGTGAAATCCCTCCCCGTTCTTTCCCCACTTCGAAAGGTTGAATTTTCATGGGCCAGGTGAATCGGCGTGCGGTACTCCTCGGTGGGGCCGCGGCGGTTTCGGCTGCGGCGTTGTCGTCGACGGTGCCTTCGTGGGCGAACGCGAGAACACTGGCGGCGGCGCCCGCCATCCACGACCCGTTCCAGCTCGGTGTCGCGTCGGGTGACCCGCTGCCGGACAGTGTCGTGCTGTGGACGCGGCTCGCTCCCGCCCCGCTGAACCCCGACGGTTTCGGCGGCATGCCGGACGCTTCATACACAGTGGACTGGGAACTCGCCAACGACCAGGCGTTCTCCTCGGTCGTGCAGAAGGGCACCGTGACCGCGGCGCGTTCCTCCGGGCACAGCGTTCACATCGAACCGGTGGGCCTCGAGCCGGGACGGGAATACTTCTACCGGTTCAAGACCAGCGGCCACATTTCGCCCGTCGGCCGGACGCGGACCGCCCCCGCCGCCGGTGCGGCGGTGAACCAGCTGAAGTACTGCTTCTCCTCCTGCCAGCATTGGGAGGAAGGCTGGTACCACTCGTACAAGGGCATGCTCGCGGACAACCCGGATCTGGTGCTGTTCCTCGGCGACTACATGTACGAGCGGAAATCCGGCCGTGCCGCCGCCGACCGGAATCCGCGCAAACTGGCGTTCACCGAGGACGTGAAGACGCTCGCCCAGTACCGCGCCCGGCACGCCCAGCACAAGACCGACGCCGACCTCCAGAACGCGCACGCGATGGCGCCGTGGATCGTGGTCTTCGACGACCACGAGGTGATGAACAACTGGAACGGCACCACCAGCCCGGCGACGGACGCGCGCAAGGCCGCCGGTTTCCAGGCGTTCTACGAGAACATGCCGATCCGGTCCACCGCGAAGCCGAGCGGCGCGTCGATCCGCCTGTACCGGCAGTTCGGCTGGGGGAACCTCGCCCGGTTCCACATGCTCGACACCCGCCAGTACCGCAGCGCGCAGGTGCCGGACCCGTCCGGTTCGGCGGGCCCGTCGTGCACCGACATGCGGTCGACGTCGCGCAGCATCCTGGGCACGGCGCAGGAGGCGTGGCTGCTGAAGGCGCTGGAGACGCATCCGGCGAAGTGGGACTTCCTCGGCCAGCAGGTCTTCTTCGCCACCCGTGATGGTGACGGGAACAAGGCGACCTGTGAGAGCCCCGATTCCTGGCAGGGTTACGAGGCTTCCCGCGACCGGATCGCGAAGGGCATCGTGGACCGCAAGGTGCCGAACCCGATCGTGCTGACCGGCGACGTCCACCGGCACTGGGCGGCCGACCTGCGCCGCGACTACTTCAACCACAGCGACCCGGTGTTCGGTTCGGAACTGGTGACGACCTCGGTCACGAGCAACAGCGACACCGCGACCGATCCGTCTTCGACGTGGCTGTCGAACAACCCGCATGTCAAGTACTGCCGGGGAAAGCGTGGTTACGTGCGGGTGACGGCGTCGCAAACGCAGATGCGGGCGGACTTCATGACGGTTTCGGACACCACTGAGTACGACTTCTCGAAGGTCGTCCTGGCCGCGGACCGCAGTTACGTCGTCGAGGCGGGGAAGCCGGGACTCCAGCGGGTGTAGCGGCCTCGTGAGTGGTAAGGACGGTTCTAACCAACCCAGGATTAGGACACACAAGCACCCGTATGGCCTAACGGGGCGGGTTTGACCAGGTCACGAACATGGAGTGGGCGCCGTGAGCCTTGGTGATCTCGCCTTTCGCCTTCCGGGGTGTTCGTCCGCTCCATTCCGTCTGTGAGTGACGCGGTGCTCGCCGGGCTTTGTCCGGCGAGCACCGCTTTCTTGATCACTCCCGAGGACGTTTCGCCTGATAGAGAGGCTAAAAGGCAGTTTAGCGGGACACTCTTTCCGGCCCAGGGGCTTCCCTGGCCTAGGCCCGGACAGAGTGAAAGGACCCGAGGAATTGGTCTTTCAAGATCAGGCGGCACGAGTGTGTCGCAAGTTAGACGACCGGTCTACTGAGTTGGAGGTGTCGACGTGTCCTGTGTGGACGCGGACACGGGTGTTTCTGACCGACGAGTTCATGCGGGAGGACTGGGAACCGACGTCGAGCGGCTGGAACGAGCGACACGGGTTCCGCGTCGAGCTGTCGGTAGATGGGGATCCTGAGCTGACGTTCGTCGTCACGGTGGATGCGGCCAATTCAGATGAGGCGGGGTGGCTCGCCGGCATTCGGCTTGGGCGCATCATCGCGCCGGGTCACTTCATCACGCGCTTCCGTACGGAGCGTGTGGACGATGAAGTCCCGCTGCCCGCCCAGAGGCGGGGGGTGCGTCCGTGATCCGAGGTGTACTTCAGGACGGCGAGAAGGTCGTCCCGTCTCAGTCGTTGATCGAGTGGCAGGTGCCGGTCCAGGAGGGCTGGACCGTCACGATCAGGCCCGACGAGATCGACGAGAACACGACGCCTCTGGACTTCGAGGTGGGCCGGTACTCGGCACACGACTACCGCGACTTCCTCGGGAAGCGCCTGCTTTTCATCGTGGTGGTCGCCGGGGTATACGGCCTCGAACGCACTCTGCTTGGTTCGGAGGAGATCGTCGGTGTCGAGTGGCGCCGAGATGGGAGGCCGCAAGACCTCCACATCGCTCAAGCCGATGTGGACAAGCTCATCACCACCGGCGAACGCAAGTGGCTGACGACGAACGCCGTCTACCACGCGATCCAGGCGGGTGGGTCATGATGCCTAACCACCGCCCCGCCCTGTACGGGTTGCGCGCCAAGATCCTTCGGCCGCACACGCACGGCCAACTGGACCGCAGCAGGATGCTCAGCGGAAACCCGACGATCGGTGACGTCTTCATCGTGGGCGATGGTGTTCCGCAGGCTCAGCCGGTGCGTGAGGGTTGCCCGCTGGTTCTGCTGAAGGAGACCAGGGCTGGATACCCGGCGGCGCGTCCGGCGGACCCCTGTCCTCCTGGTCGCTACGGGTACATGGCCAGCGGCGCGTACATCGTCCATTCCAGCTGCTACGAGGAGTGGATCGAGCTGTTCGGGCACTCCCTGCCGATCCCGCTGCATGACTACACGGAACGGAGGTCGGCGTCCTGATGGTCACCTTGCACAGCAACGTCACGATCGACAACTACGCCGAGGTCTTGCAGGTCGCCGAGGCGGCGATGGAGGCTGCGAAGGAGAAGCGCGACCACCTGGAAGCGAAGTTCGAGGGACGCACGGCGCCGCGTTCGAAGTTCGAGACCGATCCGGCCATTGTGTCCGGTATCCGGCGGCGGACGAGCGGGACGCAGCGGCAGCGCGCGGACCGGAAGTTCGAGCTGGATATGGATGCGTACAAGGAGTTCCAGAACGCTGAGCAGACCTATCAAGGTCGTCTCGCGCGTGTGACCAGGCTGCGGAAGTCGGTGCCGGTCCCGTTCACCGAGGAGGAGTTGAAGGCCGCCAAGGCAGTCCGTACCGGTGACGGCTGGTTCCGTCTGCTCAAGGTCAACCGGGTCACTGTCGGGGTGGACGCGGGGTTCCCATGGCCGCTCAAGGTCAACCGTGACCGGATTCTGGAGGTACACCCGAGTGCAGGAGGAGAAGTGAAAAACGAGCTCGCGGTCTTCTTCGAGGCGGGCCGAAAGGCGTTTCTGGCGGGCGAGTCCCGCGCGCCCGTTCTGAATCCGGTCGTGCGTGAGGCCATCAAGGACATGGAGGTCGGGACCGGAGCGGCCGCGATTATGCTCGCGTTTCAAGAGGGGTGGATGGCCGCGTGCGCCGAGAGCGGCGCCACGGTCCATTTCGTCTCACCGGGCAACCCGGAGACGTCGGCCTGCGCGACCAGTGCAGTCGAGCCGATCCTGTCCGGTGATCCGCGGGCCGTCAGCTGCGAGCGATGCCACGCCACCGAGGACTGGCGGGCGTACGCGGAGATGGCCGACGTCGTCGATAGCCTGCCGGAGGCGACCGAGGCCGAGGCGGACCGGATCGCGATCTTGCGGAAGGCCGTCGCGGACTTCGTGATGGTGAAGATCGACGGCGCGGTCATCGATCCGCAAACCGCCAACGCGATCGTCACTGTCTACGACCACCCGAAGATCGCGGCCCACCCGACCTTCCGGGATAAGTTCGTCACCATGCCCGTCCTGGTGATGGCGAACCTGGCGTGGAAGGTGATCAGCAAGCGGTAGTCCAGAGAGGACAGAGCCCCCGGTCACCGTGGTGGCCGGGGGCTCTGTCGTTCGCCGAGCGGTAGCCGGGGCGCTTGCGCTGGAATGACACGCGCCACATCGAACTCGTTCGGGTCCGCCGCGCGTCGTCCCTCGTCCGGGGAACAAACACCCCTTACTTCGGCGCCGTCTGCGCACGCGAGGACGCTCGCGGAATAGGAAGTGGACGGAAAGCCTTACTGTGGCTCGGGTTCCTGTGCTGTCGGCGGAAGTGAGGCTTTGTCACTCGCCCGGTGTACTTCACGCTGAGAAACCGGAAGGTCTTGCCGGGACAGCTTTTCGCAAACGCGCCGGGACGTTTTTCCCGTGTTGACGGGGAAAGTCGATCATGCTTACGGTGGCGTTCACATTCAGCGGACCACGCGCTTCACGCAGACGCCCATACACCTGCCGACCGTTGCGCTTGAGTGAGACGAAAGGTCACTCGCATGACGGTCTCCGTGTGCGTGCGCAGCTTGCCTGCGCTCGTGGAACTGGTGAACACCCAAGGCACTCAACGAGAACTAGCCCGGAAGATCGGGATGAGCGCTACGGCGATCAACCTGCTCTTGCAGGGCAGGCGCGACACTGTCCGAGTCGACACCGCCGCCCGCGTCGAGGACGCGCTCGGTGTCGACCGGGGCGCACTGTTCGTCTTCACCGACGTCGACCTGGTGAGCCCGTATACCCGCCGGGACGCGGCATGAACGCCGGTCTGGATCGCGCGTGGACCGAGGCGTTCTATGCAGAGCAGGGGCTCACGCTGCTGGATCCCGAATGGGCCGCGATCGAGCAGGCGGTGAGCACCGCCCCGCCCGTGCCCGATGATGTCGCCGAGCAGATCGCGACCGTGGTCCAGCCGGTCATGCCTTTTCCGACGCCGCCCGCTGATACTCCGAGCGCGCGGAGACGTCCGCCGCATCGGCGAGCGGAACGCGCGGCCTAGCGCCAGGCCGCGCTGGCGTGCCCGTCCTGGCTCGGAAGCCCCCTTCCCCAGGGCGGGCACGCCTTCCACCCCTTCGACGCGAAAGGCAGGAGATCCACTATGGCCGATCGGCCGACTCACGCTCTCACGGTGCGGCCCGCCGTGGTCGAGGCTCCCTTGTGGCTGCTGTGGCGAACCGCCTACGCGGCCAGCACCGCCCTGGCCGCGACGGGCGACAAGGCCGCCCGCTACCTCGACGCCTACCGCGACTCCGATCCCGCCCAACGCCATCTCGCCGCCCTCGTCGCCGCCACGACCTCGCTGGTCATGGTGCTCGCGACCGTCCTGATCACCCTGCTCACCTGATCCGGAAAGGACAGTCATGACCGACCTCGCCGAAGGCCTCGACCTCGCCGAGATCCGCGCCCAGAACGACCCGGACACCCCGATTTTCAACAAGCTGCTGTCGGAGTACGACGCCGAGACGCTCACCGACCTCGGTACCGGCTGGCCGTCGAAGACGCCCGCCCCGGCAGACGACACCGACGACCAGGCCGACTCGTCCAGCTAGGACTTCCGGTCCCCACCGGCCCCGTAGTCACCGTGCCGCGCGTACCGGAGTTGAACAGTGAAGCCACACGAAACGTCGCCACCACAACAGAATTCAGAGAGCCCGCGGTCCTCCCCGCGCGGAACCGGCCCGAAGCGACGGATACCGCTCGACGCCTCCGCCGACCTGGTTCGCCGCTGGAAACAAGCTCGGACCTCCGCCGGCCTCGCGCGAGCCGAAGTGGACAAGCTCGAAGCCGAACTCCTCGCCCTGCTTGGGAACAACGACGTCGGCACTATCGACGGCGAACCGGTCGTCGTGCGCGACATCGAGATCCGCAACGGCCTCGACCTGCCCAAGCTGCGCCAGGAGCGCCCCGAGCTGTGGCAGCAGTACCCGGCGAAACGGAAGCGCGAACGCCTGAAGTTCCCTCGCCGCCGCACCCGCGCCTCCGACGACCAGCAAAGGCGATTCGCATGACCCTCAGCCTCCGCATCCTGGCCTACCTGCTGGTGTTCCGGCTCCTGGTCCTAGACCTCACCAGCGCCGACGGCACCTGGGGATGGCTGGTCGTCATGTTCGACCTCGTCCTCGCCTACACCATCTACCTCGACCGCGTGCCCGAGAGGGCATCGGCCACGAAGGACAGCACCCGTGACCGCCACTGACGTCGACGGCGTGGCCGTCGTGGACGACCAGCCGAGTACCGCCCCGTTCCGCGACCGTTCCGCGACCGTTCCGGGAATCCGATCTACCTGCGCCAGACCCGCGTCCTCACCCTCGCGAACGGGACCGTCGTCTACGGCTGCGCCCATTGCGACTACACCAGCGCGAACGTCAACAGCATCCGGCCGCACCTGGGCAAACACAACGGCCCGCGCCGGACCCGAGCTACGCAGGACAAGGCGGGCGCCCTCGACCTGCCGCTGACCGACCTGCTCAAGCGGCTGGAACAGCTGGACGCCGTCACCGCCGAGCGCGACGAGTGGAAGGCCCGCGCCCAGAGCGCTGAGCGCCGCCTCAAGCAGCTCCGCAACGCCCTCTCTGCATGACCCGCGTACCCCGCACTCCCGTGAAGGAACTGCCGTGTCCGTGAAACTTTCGCCCGCGCTCCCCGCCGATGACCGGAACGGCATGGCGGCCATCGCTTCGGCGTTGACCGACCGTCCTGACGACGTCCACGTGGCCGTCCTGCTTGTCCGGACCAAGGAGATCCGCACCAACGCCCGGACCGGTGACGTCGTGCCCACGGCCGAGATCCTGGCCGCCGAGGCGTTCACCGGGACCACGGCGGACGCCGCGACCCTGCACCGGTTGCTTCGGCGGCAGCACGAGCGTCGAACCGGCAAGGTCGAACTCCCGCTCGAACTCGAGGAAGCCATCGACGCGCTACGCCCCGCCACGGCGGACCCCGGCGGGGACTCCGTGTCCGACAACGATCCGGACAGCCGACGATGAGCACCCCCCAACCGTCCAAGCAGGCTGGAACCGTCCACGATGGCCGGGCGTACCGGACACCGCCTTCGATCACCTGCGAATGGTGCGGATTCCCGGTCTTGTCGTTCTCGCCCGGCCGATACGTCGATCACGGTGACCGGATCTTCTGTGCTCCCGGCATCGTCCGCGCCCGCGCGCGCTGGACCGGGAGGCACGGGACCGCCGCGTGAACGACTTCACCCCGCCGATCCGGCGGCGCAACTACGGCAAGGGACACAGCTACGTCGACGCCAACGGCGCGAAAGTCCCTGGTGTCACGACGATCCTGTCCGGCGGTGTCCCCAAGCCCGCGCTGATCGGCTGGGCGGCGAACACGACCGCGGACTACGCGATCGATCATTGGGATCGGCTCGCCGAACTCCCGCCGACCGCGCGGTTGAAAGAGCTGTCCCGCGCGCGGTTCACTGACCGGGACGCCGCCGCGAAACGCGGGACCGAGGTCCACGGTCTCGCCGAGCAGCTGGTGTCCGGCCACGAAGTCGAGGTCCCCGAGCAGCTAGCCGGGCATGTTGAAGCCTATGTGGACTTCCTGGACCGCTACCGCGTCGAACCCGTCCTCACTGAGTTCGTCGTGGTCTCTCATTCCTACGGGTGGGCAGGAACCGGCGACCTGATCGCGGACTTCCCGACGCTCGGTCAACGCCTGCTGTGCGACATCAAGACCTCACGGTCCGGTGTCTTCGGCGAAACCGCCTGGCAGCTCGCGGCATACCGGTACGCCGACGCCTACGTAGACGACCAGGGCGAGGAACAGCCCATGATCGAGGTCGACGGGTGCGCCGTCATCCACGTCCGCGCGGACGGATTCGACCTCTACCCGATGCAGGCCGGACCGGAGCAGCTGAGGGAATTCCGCTACATCCGCGAGGTTTCCCGAGCGTGCGAAAGGTCCCGCGACTACGTGGGCGAGGCACTGCTCCCGCCCGCGCTGGAGGTGACCGCGTGAGCGGAGAACTTCAACGACACGAACCCACCGGCACCGAGATCACCGCCCGCCCCGACTTCCACGCACCCACCGAGATCGATCAATGGGTGCTGGTCGTGCGGGACGTGGCCAGATTGGCCAGTCAGATCGCCGACACCCCGTTCGTTCCCGACTCCTATCGCGGGAACCCGGCCGCCGTCACCGCCGCGATCCTCACCGGCAGGGAGATGGGTCTCGGCCCCCTGACCAGCCTCCAGCACATCCACATCGTCAAGGGAAAACCCGGCAAGAGCGCGGAAATCATGCGAGGCATGGTCCTGGCCGCCGGGCACCATCTCCGCGACGTCGAGGTCAACGACACCCGCGTCATCCTGGAAGGCCGCCGCAGCAACGAGGAAGTCTGGACCCGCGTCACCTTCACCGCCGACCAGGCCCGCCGGGCGAAAATCGACCTCGGCGGCTATCCCGAGGACAAGCTGTACGCACGGGCGACCACCCGGCTGTGTAGGCGCAAGTTCGCCGACGTCGTAGGCGGGATCGCCCTCACCGTCGAGGAACTGGAGGACGGCGACTACCCGGACACCACCAGCGCCCCCCAGACCGGCCCGCCCAGCCCCGCCACCCCCGAGGCCCCCACGCCCCCGAAACGCACCGCACGACGCCGTACAGGGCCGAAAAAGGCCGCCCCCGCCGAGGAACCACCCAGCCCTCCCGCTCCGCCTGCGAACGCCCGTGGGAACGACGAGGAGACGCCACCTGATCCGCCGGCAACTCCGCCGCCGCTCCCCGGCGACGACGGCGAGACCGACGAGGACGACGACACCGAGACGGTCTCGCGGACCCAGCTGGACAAGCTCCACGCCCAGCTCGGCGACCTCCAGGTGACCGACCGGGCCGACAAGCTCACGACTGTCAGCATCCTCGTCCGGCGAAAGCTCGGCTCTTCCAACGAGATGACGAAACACGAGGCGTCCCAGGCGATCGACATCCTCGCCCACGTCCTGGACAGCGAAGACCCCGCACGGACCCTCGAAGCGGTCCTCGCCGAACTGGAGGCGTGAGCGTGGCGCGCATCCGCAGCATCAAGCCCGGATTCTTCAGCAGCGACGACGTCACGCCGCTGTCGTTCCGGGCGCGGCTGACCTGGATCGGGCTGTGGACCTACTGCGACGACCACGGGCGCGGGAAGGACAACACCCGGCTTATCAAGGCCGCTGTGTGGCCGCTGGACGAGCTGTCCTTTCAGGACGTCGAAGACGACCTCGCCGAGCTGGCCAAGCACAAGCGGATCGTGCGCTACCGCCGCGACGATCAACGCCTGCTCGCGGTGACGTCCTGGCACTTCCACCAGAGCGTGAACCGGCCCGGCAAGACCCTCTTCCCGGCCCCGCCGCCCGGCACCGTCCGGGTGCCCGAACCGGGAGAAAACCGGCACTGCGCACGATGCTGGCGAGACCAGAATCCTCCTGGGGCACTCACTGAGCCCTCACCAACCACTCCAGGAACAGATTTCGGTGATTCCCCAGGTCACGGCCACAATGGCCGATTCAGTGAGCCGTCACGCCGTACTCACGGAGCACTCACGTCAGGAAAGGAAACGGAGAAGGGAACGGAGACAGACACACCCTCCTTCGGAGGGGGTGTGTCTGTCGACTCCGTCCAACACGCGCGAGGCCGTGAGCCCTCACTGAATCGCACCCGCACGCCGCCGCCGTCCTCTCGCGGCGCGCGGTGCGTCGAGCACGAGCACGACGACAACCCGCCCCGCTGCGGAGCCTGCGCCCGCGCCCGCCACCACGCCGAGCAAGCCGACCACGAACACCGGGTCGAAACCCGCCGCGCCGAACTGCGCGCCACCACCGCCGACAAACGCCGCGCCATCGCTGACTGCCCGATGTGCGACGACCAGGGGTACCGGGGCACCGCCCTGTGCAACCACGACCCCGACGCCGAGAACCGCGCCCAGCGCGGACGGCAACTGCTCAACCAGACCATGGGCTGGGCCACCGACCAGGAGCCATCATGACCACCCTCGACCTCAACCGTCCCTGCCCGCACAACGCGTTCATCGCCGACGTCAACGTCCACCGGCTCACCGCCACCGACGACGGCCCCGCCCTCGCCTACACCGCCGAAGTCCTCGTCCACTGTGGCCAGTGCGGCGAACAGTTCCGCTGGATCGGTGCCCCCGCCGGACTCCTCCCGGACCGGCCATGCGTCTCGGTCGACGAAGCCGAACTGCGCGCACCGCTGCGCCCCGCCTCCGCCGACCCGGACTTCGGACTCGGCATCCCCGGCTTCGCCATCGGGCTGGCCACACAGGACACCGGCCCGGAGGCGGGCTGATGCGCATCCGAGCCGAAGGCACAAAACCCGAGGTCGCCGCCGCCCTCGACCGCCTCAAGACCGTGTTCGACGTCCAGGAGACCAGCCGGTTCTACGACAACCGAGGTTCCTCCCAGCTCGGGCGGATCTACCTCACCGTCGCCTCGCCCACCAGCGAACCGGCCGTCCACGCCCACTCCGAACGGACCGACCGCACCTGGGCCGAACTCCAGCAGGCCGAACAGCGCGCAGACCTCGCCGCCGACCAGGAATGGGGACCCGCATGAGCACCCTGGATCGCCGTAGCCGCGCGGACATCGGCCGCGCCGCCAACCGCAAGGGCAAAGACGCCGAACAGGCCGTCGCCCGCTATCTGCGCGAACACGGCTGGCCCGACGCGCAGCGCACCGTCCGCACCGGCTGGAGATCCGGCGAACACCACTCCCGTGACCGAGGCGATATCGACGGGACTCCCGGAATCTGCTGGCAGGTCAAGACCTCCGTCGAAGACTTCACCGACACCCGTGTCCTGCGCGTTCTCGCTGCGACAGCGGAGCAGGCCGTCGCCAGCGGCGCCGATCTCGCCGTCGTCGTCCAGCGCCGCAACGGCGCGGCCGACCCCAGCCGATGGTGGACCTGGACGACCGCGGGTGACCTCCTGGCGCTCGCCGAAGCCGCCAGGAATCCTGACGTGCTCACCGTTCCCGAGTCACACCTGAACGTTCCCGTCCGGACGATGCTCGCCGACCTGCTCCCGCTGCTGCGCGCCGCCGGACACACAGCCGCGCACCCTGCCGAGGAAGGCTTCCACCCGTGACCATGATCGTCTCCAGCGACGAGCTGCCCGAGCCCACCGACACCGACTTCCACGGTGCGGGTGCCGCCGCCTGGAACATCGCCGGACCGCTCGACGTGCTCTGGCTCCCGCGCCAGGGCGACGTTCCCCCGCGTATCGGGATCGGCTGCGAACCCACGATGCTCGCGCTCAACACCCGCCACGCCCGCGAACTCGCGCTCGCGCTGCTCGCCGCCTGCGAACGCAAGGAACGTTCGTGAAGTCCTATCCGGCCTTCGGACGGTCGGCAGCACGTAGCCAACGGACCACCTCGTCCACACGGGCCGCGTCGACCGCCGGCAGCGGCACGGACTCCACGTCCGCACGCCACGCCAGCAACAACCGCTCCAAGCGACGTCGCCGAGCCTGCCGCTCCCGAATGCCGTCCATGCCGTTCGACCTCCTTCCCAGCTGACGTCGCCCCACCCGGACGTGCTGTTACGCCTGCGCCGACACCATGACCGGCCACAAAGGCCGATGACCCAGGAGATCCACCATGACCGACCTTCACCGCTGCTACCGCGGGGCACGATGCGCCCACCGCGAAACCGACCCCGACCATCCCTCGATCAAGCGCGGCGCGCCGATCAACCCGGCCGAAGGACTCTGCGACGCCTGCACCCGCCGCCTCCACCAGGCCATCGTGGACATGCCCAAGGACTACCTCGACCTCGAAGCCGTCCTCGGCGGAACACGGGACGGGCTCCGGCAGCTCGTCAGCGGAACCCGTGACCTGCCCGTGCCGCTGTCGCTCACCGTCGCCGCCCTCCAGGCCGAGCTGGTGCACGAAGCGCAGTGCTGGGCCGAGTCCACCGCCGACGTCCTCGGCGTCTGCTGGGACACCCAAGCCGCCCGCGACAGCCGACCAGGCCCGGTACTCGAGCGAGCCGCCCGGCTCCTGGAAAACTCGGTCAGCGTCCTGCTCGCCCTGCGCGGCGTCGTCCACACCGGCTGGACCGACGACGGCGACTGGACCACCCTTGACCGGGACGGCCTCGACAGCGCGGACATCCTCCTCGACCTCCATCACCGCGTCGAAGCCGTCACCGGCCACAAACGACTCATCAACCACCTCCCGGCCCCGTGCCCGCGCTGCGAGCGTGTCGCGCTCCAGTGCCCCGACGGGTCCGCCACCGTCACCTGCGGCGTCTGCCGGAACACCTTCACCTGGGACGAATACCAGCGGCAATGCACCTTGCTCGCCGCCCAGCACGGGGCCGTCGCGTGAACCGGCGCGACCCGTGGCCCTGGCCCGGAGACACCCCGCTCGACCGGGCACGCCGCATCGCCCGCACCTACCGCGAAGCGCTCATGATCGCCGCGCCGGACACCTGCGTGGACCTCGACGCCCGGTGCCGCGACCTCGGACAGACCTGGGTCGTCCCGAAACCACTGTCGTTCGGCCCAGACGACCTCCTCGACGCCAAGGAAGTCGCTGACATGTGCAACGTCCAGCCCAGCACCATCCGGCAATGGCGGCGCCGAGGACTGGCCACACAGGACACCTCAGACGGGCTTCGCTACCGCGTCGCCGACGTGCTCGACTACCACGCCGGGCGACGACGCCGACGCGCCAACACGGCCGTAAACCCTAATATGACAAGGGATTCATGACCGCCCCCCAGTGGCGCGACGGCGCGCGACTGTACTACTCTGCGCAGCAAGCACCACTCTGCCCGCAGCCCTGAACACCACGGCTAGCATCCGGGCCACGACACCCTCCCGCGCCGCGTCAGCGGCCAACGCCGAACGCGCGCGGGGGTGTCATGCCCCTGCTCCGGCAGAACAACCGGCTCAAGCAGCACGGCATCTGGAACTGGAGCCTGCCCGCCTGGGCCGGACGCTTCGAAGACGGACGCACCTACAACGCCTGCCCCAGTGCCGGAATCTGCGCGAAAACCTGCTACGCCCGAAACGGCACCTACCGCATCCCCGCCGTCCTCGCCCGGCACGAAGCCAACCTCCGCGCCACCCTCGACGACCTCGACGGCTGGAAAGCCGACATGCTCGCCGAACTCGACCACCCCAAGTTCACCGGCGCCTGGATCCGCATCCACGACTCCGGAGACTTCCACAGCGCGGCCTACCTCCTGGCCTGGCTCGACATCGCACGATCCCGGCCCGAGACCGGCTTCTACTGCTACACCAAAGAAGTCGCCCTCTTCCGCCAACACGTCGAACCCGACCCGCCGCAGAACTTCCGCTGGGTCTACTCCTACGGCGGCACCCAAGACGCCGACCTCGACCCCGAGCGGGACAGGGTCGCCGACGTCTTCGCCGACGAACAGGCCATTCAGGACGCCGGATGGCACTCCCAAGCCGAATCCGACCTACTCGCCGTCCTCGGCCCCGCGCCCGTCGGCATCCCCGCGAACCACATCCCGCGCTTCACCCGCCTCCAAAACGGACGCCGCTGGAGCGACTGGCAGGCCGACACCGACGCCGACCGCGCGCACCGTCGACCACGGCCCGCGCCAAGCGTCTGACCGGCGACGAGATGCCGAACCAGTCCGGGCGCGTCTGCCCGACCTGCCGACGCACTATCCCCGCCGGGCCGTGCCCGAACTGTCGCCGAGAACAACGCCGCGACACCGACCGGGCCCGAGGCACCGCCGCCGAACGCGGCTACGGACGAGACTGGCAGAAGAACCGCGCCGCCTACCTCCGCGAACATCGACTCTGCACCCTCTGCCGGCAACCGGCCACAGTGGCCGACCACTACCCCGAAGCCCGACGGTCCCTCGTCGCCCGCGAAGTAGCCGACCCTGACGCCTGGCATCGACTCCGGCCACTCTGCAAGCGATGTCACGATCGGCACACAGCGTTCACAAGCCCCGGTGGATGGAATCGTTCCCGGACCAGTTGAACTCGCATTGGCGTGCTTCTACGTGCTTATGTCAATCGTATATGGTGGCCTGTCTTCAGGATTCTCTGCGTGGTACATAGGTTTTCGAAGCGGAGTGCTCGCTCTTGCTAGACCTTCCAGCAGCTCTCTCTCTTCTTCACTGATCGGCCCGGTTGGGGGAGGTCCAGCACCCCGATTCTGACTCTTGTCTATTGGGGTGTACGCCAACACTGTCCGATTGCGACGCTTAGCTCGAAGGTCTTTAACGCGAGCAGGTATTCCTTCGAATAGTACGGCCACTGCCTCGCCAGCCACCCATGCAAAGCGTTCCCTGTTGGGAACCTCGGTCAGCTCCGCCAATAGTTCGCGACGACGCGGATGCTTGCGCGGGTAGACCGCCACTAGTAGCTGCGCCATGAACTTCGAGTAAGCCATGAAGGCTGCCGCAAGGGCCAGTAGGGCTACAAGCCCAGCACCAATCAGAACATCGGCACGCATTTAGTGGCTCCGATCGCCGGGTTCGCTAAGTCGCCAATTCTTGAGCTCAACCACGAGCGACGAGCGGTCTTCCCCTAGAACGATCACGTCAACCCGCCTGGGATCACTCGTAGGCAAGACGCGATCCGGAGCGTAGTACTCCTGAAGCATGGCCTGAATTGCCGACTCGGCCTTTCCTGAGCCCGTTGAATATTCGAAGCGTGGCAAGCTGCTTCTGTCGACGTCGGGATCAATCTTTTTCTTGGCTCGATCTGCTCGAATCTTCGCGACCCGAACAGGAATCCCTTCGAAAATTACTGCAATGGCTTGACTGGCCACCCATAGAAGACGCTCCCGATAAGGGACCTCGTTGAGCTCGGCCAGCAGCTCGGCGCGTCGAGGATGTTCTCGCGGGTAGATCGTCACCATTACGTGAGCTACCAGACTCGGCGTGGCACCAAAGAGGAGTGCCGCGCCCACCAGGGCCCAAACGCTATATCCGGCAACAAGATCGGCGACCTCGTTCACGCGAACCCCAAGTTGAAGGAGCGGAACCTCTGGTCCTGCGAAGCCTTAGCCAGCAGTGCCCCCAGTTCCACCTTCCCCTTGTTTGTGACCCTGTAGTATCTGCGCGCCGGTCGCCCCGCCGCCTCTTCCTGGGTTTGCCAACCGTCCTCCAGCCAGCCCTCGTTGAGCATCGAGGTCAGCCGGGGATACATAGCCCCAGGGCCTACCCCTGACGCCTTCGACAACTGGTATCCCCAGTGCTTCTCATCTGGCGCCTCCATGAGTGCAATGGCCAGCTGCACCAGTGCATGTGTCGTACGCATAGATCTATTCTGACATATATCGCGGAAGCGAGTCAGGCGACACGCCGTACGCCGCGACAACTGTCGCTAGAGCTCCAGCCAGTGCACCCCAGCAGGGCGCGCGCCGCCCGAGGCCACGTAGTCGTGGACCGCTCTGCGCACCGTCGACCAGGAGATCTCCGCGTTGCTCTGCACCACGCGCTCATGTGACTGGTAGTCATAGGCCACCGGCTCCGGCGACGTCGCGCCCGACGTGCTGATCACGCTCGCCTCGCCTCGGCCCATGTAGCCGACGAACCCGACCTGGTTCGTACGCACGCCGAACTGGAGGATCGACCTGTGGTCCTCGCCCTCCCAAGCCAGCTCGGCGATGACGCCCACCGGCGCCTCCGTGGCCTCAACCAGCATCCGATCCAGCAGAGCATCCACCTGGGTCGAGTCGGCCAGGTCGAACGGTTCCCGCTGACCTGGGTCGTACCAGGCTTTCACCACTGCCACGTCTTGCCTCCCTCGTAAGTCTTCTTGAACCCATTGATCCCGTGGACCGTTAGTTTGCTGCCCTCCGGCAGCACGATCCCCAGCAGGCCGTCACAGCTCGTTTTTCCCGTGCAAGGCTCATTGTTGATCACCACCGACGCCTCCGTGATGCCGCTGTCCCGCATCTCCGCCGCGAGCTTGAGTTCGACGTCCGCGGCGGCCGTCACCGGTCGCATCGTGCACCCCGACTCCTTCAGGATCTCGTCCACCCGCTCCGTGCGGTCATCCAGCCCGCTCGTGATGGCCGTGGCGTCTTTACCAGGCGCGAACCATTGTCCCTGGGTCTTCACCCCACGGCCGCCGGTCACCGGCGGCGGCAACCCCCGCCGCAACCGCTCGACCAGGGCATCGTCCTCTTCTTCATCCACGTCCTGATCACTGGACGAAGAGACCGGACCAGGAGGACTCGACTGTCCAGAAGCGCCAGCCGAAGTGGACTCCGCCGGCACTCCCAGCCGGGCGAGATAGCCGTCGACCAGGCCAGACGACCGGCCAATCAGGCCGGAGACCGTCTCCGACGAGGCACCGACCTCGGCGACCATGCCCGGCAGCCCAGCGACCGCCGGGTCCGACGTACCGGACGCGGCCTCCGACCACTTCCCGCCAGCTTCCTCAAGCGCTTGACCAGCGCGCTTGAGTGCCGCCGTCGCCTCCTGCATCTTGGCGAGCGCCGTCCGCACCCCGTCGGCGATCTCCTCAACCGGTCCCACGGCCCCTCCCCAGAGCGTCGTCCGACCGGAGGCTACCTCGGAGATCGACTCGCGGGAGCGTTTGCGCAGCTAGAAGGGACTAGCAGGACCACTCGGGCCTACTTACCCGACCGAGCATCTTGCGTCAGCAAGGTCGCGATTTCCGCCCCGCGCAAATCATGGTCGGCCTCCTCGATCAGCGAGAAGCCACATGACTCGAAGAAGGCAGTCCGCACGTCCTGCGCCGTCGACTCATCCACCTTCAGGGCGACGTGAGTGCATCCTCCTGCCGACATGCGGGCCGCGAACTCCCGCAGGAGCTGACGACCAACTCCACGTCGACGAGCGGCAGGAGTCACGACGATCAGATCGAGCCAGCCTTGTGGGACTGGCAGCGAGGTGAACTTGCCGAAGCGGTTGCCGAAACTGCGATAGAAGGAACCTTCGGTCGGATGGCCGACTGCTACGCCCAACGTATGGTCGCCGTCAACCGCAAGCAGTACCAACTCGTCGGCGACCGCTGCCGGGGAGTCATACCCATCGGTCTGCTGTTCAGCCGCTTCGAGGACTTGGAGAAAGTCGGCATACCACGCTTCGGGTTCGCTCGGGTTGGCCTGCCGGATCGTCAGCACGGGTCGCGAAGCTCCCTTCGTACTTGGGCCGCCAAGTGACAGCCCTCGCAAATCTATCTCGTGGCCTGGGGGTAGGGGGTCGGAATCACGATGAGGTGAGGGCAGCCAGACCGCGCCGGTGATGCTGCGCGTGGCGCCCCACATTTCCCGAACTCAGTTGCCGAGTAGCTTTTCAAGCTCATCGTCCGTGGGAACGCTCAGCTCGTTCTCTATTATGGCCGCGTTAAATTGGATCCTCGCATTACGTTTGGCGCGCCGCCACAGCTTGCTCTTTAGGTTCAATAGGTCCTGAATTGCGCTAATTAACTCGATGAACCTCTCAGCGCGCGCATCATAGAAATGCGAAAGAACTTCCTTTTCTCTTTCCGGCCACTTATGCGGCGAGCTGGTAATAATTCTCAGGTTAATGCGAATCGTCGACATCTGCCGAATGGCGGATTGGATCGGTATGCGGACATCGGCAGGCAATGTCGTCATAACCAGGGCATGCTGTTCAGTTAGAGAACTGAGTTCCTTGCCCAAATCGACCGTCAATTCATCAAGCAACTTGCCGTTGAACTCGTCATTTATACCTGCGGCCCCAACGGCGAGTGCTGCAATTTTCAACCTGTGGAGCGAGATTCGAAAATCTCTCGGCGCGCGCTTCTCGCCAAGAATTCGATCCTTGCGCGCTTCAAGCCAAGGCTTTGCTGAATATTCCACAAGAAGAGTTACGACAAGTGCCGTACCTGCGCTGATGAGTGGCGTCTGCCACCAGTTCACGTAGCACCTCACTGCTCCGATGGACGAAGAGCAATCCTATCGCCTGTCCAGTCGCTTCGGCTGCTGCTGCGGCGTCGTCCGGTCGGACAGTTCGACCTCGACGTCGGCGAAAGTGGTCGTGGCGAGTTCGTCCATACCGTCCGTGACGACGACGCGGTAGCGACCGTCCGGCCAGGGGCGAGGCCCCCAGTTGGCTCGCATCCAACCAGCGACGTCGGTGTCGTCGGCCCACGGGTCCCACGCGTGCTGGATTAGTCGCCAGTCACCCTGCGCGAACAGGTAGACGTACCAGTATGCCGAGGTCCTCAACTGCTGAGGCGCGTCGTGCGCCCATCCCTGCGTGCCCATGCTCTAACCGCTCTCGGTGGTGCTCGTCACGCCGAGGGGGAAGCAGGGCGGGAAAGCTTCAGTCGAACTTGCGTTCGGAAGGGTAAGCGATGGGACACCTGGGCGCCAGTGCAGGCGGGCCGATGGGCCGATGGGCCGATCACAGGATGCACACCACGAAACCCCCCACGGCTATGCCGGGAGGGCTTCGCGTTCGGTTACGTGGCGCTACTGGCTGAACCTTGTGAGGTAGGCCGCGAGGATCTTGTCGAACATGGTCTGCGCGAGCTGGTCGGTGGGGCACACCTGGATTTCGCACGCCTTGGCGGTCTCGGTGATCACGAGCACGCGTCCGAACCTGGACACTTCCCACGTCTCGCCATCGATGGCGCCGCCGCAGGACACGTTGGGAATGGCGTGTGCGGCTTCGACCAGGTACCCGCAGACGGCTTCGGCGTCTTGCTGAGCTTCGTGCACGGTGCCGGTCTCGCCGAACGCGATGTCGTCACCGCCGGGAGCGGCTTCGCTGACCCGCCATGCGAACGGTCCCTCACCGGTGATCTCGGCGTAGTACTCGCTGATCTGCTCCGCGTAGTCGGTCGACAAGACCCACACGTCGTTGCCGTTCTCGTCGGGCACGTCGATTTCCCAGTTGCTGTCGTCCTCGACGGGCACGCCGTAGTCCTGAGCGTCGTGGTTTCCGTTGCTGTTATTCATGTTCGGTTCCTTTGCTTTGGCTGTCCGGGCCGTTGTTGCTGATCCAAGGATCAGCTCTCTCGTCGAGCGCAGACCAGCGACCGCGGATTCCAATCAGGTTCCAGCCAAGTGCCCTTGCGGTGACCGCTTCCCGTTCTCGCACAACAACTTCGAGGGGTGGTCGTGTACGAGCTCCGGGTCCCGACGAACTACTCGTTCGGCCAGTTGACCAGCGCGGCGGCGATCTCCGATACCTCGTTGACGTCGACCGATTTCGCTTCCCTGCAATCGGGTCTGAGCACGACGATGTATCTGCCGATCACGCTCCAGGATCCAGCGAACAAGGCTTTCGAGATTGTGTGGCTGACCGCGCACACGGGCGATTCGAGCACCGTGACCGTGGTACGTGGACGCGAGGGGACGACGGCGCGAGCGTGGCCAGCCTCGACCCTGTGGGCCTGTGCGCCAACCCTGCGGGACGCTGTCCTGCCGGTGCCGAACGCGGCATCACTCCCGCCCGATCCGCACGTCGGGCTGCGCGTCCTTCTCCAGGACACGCAGCAGGTTCTCCAGTGGGGAACCCCTGGCGGGTGGGCACTGGAAGCGGGCAAGGGAATCCTCGGCCTGATCAAGCGGAACGTGCAGGACACGAACTCAGGCCAAACGGACAGTCTCTTTGAGACGCTGACGATTCCTGGGATGCGCACGAGCCGCTACTACAAGGCGGTGTGGACGTTCAACACGTACGCCACTGGCGCGGTCAACCCACCGAACGGGACTGCCAACATACGGCTTAGCGCTGCCGGGGCGACGGTCTCGATCAACGATCCCGCGATCCGTTCGCAGGGAATCGTGAACCAGGTCTATACGCACCCGGCGATCGTTGTAGAGACGATCTTCACGGTTCCCGTCGATGGCACCTATCAACTTGGATGTTCGGCACAGTCGGGCGCGGCATCAGGCGGCACGGTGCTGACGATCGCTGCCGCCGGTGCGCCGGGCGACGCAAACGCGGCGAACAAGCGAGCGTTCTGGGTTGAAGACATGGGACTCAGATAGACCGACGGATCACGGTTTTCCTCGGCGAGCAAAGGAAAACCCCCACGGCTTGCCGTGGGGATTTGACGGACGGAGGCTACTGTTCCACTGCTCGGGTCCATGCTTGCTCGGCCTGCTGTTGGGCCAGCTCCAGTGTGTCGGTCACACCGTTGTCCAGGGCAACGCCCTCGGGGAAGCCCATGCCGACCTCCCACGTGTACGGGCCGCTGCCGATGACCTTTGCCCAGTAGTTTTCGGCGAGGTAGTCGCTTTCCGCCATGAGGTACCAAACGCCGGTGCCGTAGTTGGCTTCGGTGTCGTTCCACCACTCGAATCCAGTGTTCATGTTTTGATCTCCTGTCCGGGTCTTCGTTGCTGATCTCAGCATCAGCTCTCCGGGCGCGGTCAGACCAGCGATGTCGGGTTCCGATCGGGTTCCGTAGGCCACGTCACCGAACGTGCGATTCCTATGAACGCAAAGAGAATCCCCCACGGTGTGCCGTGGGGGATTCGTGACCACGCTCGGGGTTAGCCCCTGTCGGCCTTGGCCAGGGCAGCCCGCGCGTCGGTTTGGGCTTGCTCCAGGGTTCCCGCGTGGCCCATGTGCTTGGCGGGACCGCCTTGGATCGCGTCTCCGACGTGCCAGAAGAACGGGCCGTGTGCCGCTACCTCGGCATAGTGGCGACCGAACTTGCCCGCGTCACTAGTGCGGTACCGCCAGACGGTTGTGCCGTCCTCGTTGAACTGTCGGACCTGGCGCCACGTGTTCGCCATTTCGTTCGGAGCGATGGCGACGAGCGCGGCGACGTTCTCGGCGAGCGTCTTGTCGTCGTCGTACTCGATGGTGCACATGACTTTCGAGTCGGGCGAGGACAACTGGATATTGCCGTAGCCGTCCGTTTCAACAGCGAACATCATGAAGCCGTTGTCGTGCGACTGGTACCCAGAGGTGAACTCGTTCTGGGGCTCGTTCTCGTCCATAGATCGAAACTTCCGTTCCTGTTCGGTTGGTGAGCGGGTGAGGGGTGGTCCGGGGTGTGGCCGTGCGGTCACACCCCGGACCGGTTCTGGTGGCCCCGATGGGAGGCCACCAGAGCTACTAGCGGACGGTCTTGTCCTTGCCCTGAAGGAAGACGATGACCTGCCCGTCTTCCTGGACCTGCTGGCTGACGTTCACGCCGAGGTCGCGGCTACCGGCAGCCCGGCGAACGGCGGCCTTGACGGAGTCCACGAGCTTCTGGTCGTTCGCCATGGGGGCCAGTCCGAACGGGGTCTTCTCGTCGTAGCTCTTCTGGACCAGGTCGGCCAGCGGGTTCGGCTTACGGTTTCCCTTGGTGGGCAACGGCATCGCCTCGGCCTTGGTAGCGCCCAAGGCCAGCTTGCTGTACAGGTCACCGTTCCCACGGGCGCCAGTGGTCTCGGTCGCCGGGGCGACGGGGGCCGGTGCGGTGGCCGCCTTAGGGGCGGGCGCGGTGGGCTTGGGGGACGCCTTGGGGGCGGTCTTGGTGGTGGTGGCCTTGGTGGTGTTGGTGTTGGTAGCCATGGTGTTTCTCCCTGGTGGTGTAGGTGGTGGGCCTGTGTGCCCCCCGTTGACAACAACATTCGACGCTTGCGCGCGAGCAAGACAAGCGACGTCACCGGGAAATCGTTGAGCCATTCGAGCGTTCACAGACAGGAGTCCGATGATCGCCATTCAGTGCTGGAGCAAGGGCGGGGACCGGTGAGCGAGCGATACGTGGAGTACGTGGCGGTCGATGACGTCGTACCGGCTGTCCGCAACGCGAAGCAGCACGACACCGTGGGCATCGCCCGCAGCATCGGCCACTTTGGACTCGCCGAGCTGCCGCTCATCGACGAGCGCACCGGTCGTCTCGTCGCCGGGCACGGCCGGTATCTCCAGCTGCGCGAGTGGGCCGAGGAAGGCCGCGACGCCCCGGAAGGCGTGCGGGTCGATGACGACGGGCGCTGGCTGATGCCGGTCATCCGGGGCTGGGCATCGCGTTCGGACGACGACGCCGAGGCGTACCTGATCGCGTCGAACCAGCTGACAGCCAAGGGCGGTTGGGATGACCACTTGCTCGGGGAGATGCTGCACGACCTCGGCGAAGCCCAAATGCTGGACCTCACCGGTTACGAGGCCGACGACCTCGCCGCTCTGGAAGACGCGCTCACCGCCGAGACCGACGACGACGGTGATGGAGCGGGTGAGGCGCCACTGGACAAAGGAGACGCGCTCCGGCTGGCCGGAGTGACCGTGGGCGAACCCGACTACGACACAGAGACGGGACAGGTCTGGAACGTCGGCCGTCACGTCCTGGTGGTCGCAGACGTCCACAAGGGCTGGCCACTATGGACGCCACTGCTCGGCGAGGGCGACCTGTTCTGGCCTTACCCGACGATGCTGGCGCCCTGGACGGACAAGGCCCACACGCACCGCGTGGTCATGGTGCAGCCGTTGCCGTACCTGGCGGGGTGGCTGCTGACGAAGTGGAAGCGGATCTCCGGGGAGGAACCGGTGCTGGTGTCCACTTCGGCTTCGGGGCGTGCGGCGTGATCCGTACTGCCGGCGGAACGTTCGACCGCAGCGCCGCCCCGATCTACTTCGCCGCTGGGGATTCCTCGGCCTATCCGCGTCATCTGCTGCTCGCGGTCAACGACCTTTACCACCGTAGCCAGGAACAGCGCATGGTCCGGCTCCTGGACGAGGGGCACGTGATCCTGCTGGACAGCGGGATCTTCAACCTCACCAACGAGCACAAGCGCGCCACCGGCTGCACGATGGACGAGGCGCTATCGCTGCCCCCGGACGAAATTACCGGGTTCGACCGGCTCTTCGACCGGTACGTCGAACTGGCCACACGGTACGAAGACCGGCTCTGGGGTTACATCGAGCTGGACCAGGGCGGCCGGGACAACAAGATCCGCACCCGCCAGCGTCTTCACGGCCTCGGGCTGAACCCGATCCCTGTGTACCACCCGCTCAATGACGGCTGGGACTACTTCGATGACCTCGCCCGCGGCTACGACCGCATGTGCTTCGGCAACATCGTCCAGGCCAACCACCCGACGCGTATCCGGCTCCTGCACACGATGTGGGAACGACGGCGCCAATACCCGGACCTGTGGATTCACGTGCTCGGACTGTCCGCGTGCGAATGGTGCCTGCCGTGCCCGCCGGACTCCTGCGACTCGTCGTCCTGGCTGAACAGCCTTCGGTACCCGGCGGTGCGCACCGAGTCCGCCGCGCTCCGGCGCCTCGGCGAGATGGGCCACCGCTTCCTCTACGGGCCGGGCGCGAACCGGGACGAGGCGTGCCAGATGCACGCCGACGTCATGGACCACACCAACCAGGTCTGGCAGGCGCTCCACGCCCTGCACACCGAACTCGGCGCCCCGGCGCACCCCGAACGCAACCCCAGTGAAGGCGAGCTGATGCCGTCGTGACCGTGACCGTGTGGACCACCGTGACCGCCCCCGGCTTCCACCGCTGGCCGGAAGCTACCGGACTCCGGTCCTATCTGGCCGACCGGCACCGCCACACCTTCCACATCACCGCGCACGTCGCTGTGGAACACAATGACCGGTACCTCGAGTTCCATGACCTGCAAGACGTCATCCGGGCGTGGTGGGGACCCGGAGCCCGCGAGTGCGGGACCGCGAGCTGCGAAGACCTCGCACAGGACTTGTGGAATGTCCTGGAAGACGGGTATCAGCTGAGCCCCGTGCGGATCGAGGTGTCCGAGGACGGCGAGTCCGGCGCGGCCCTGACGGCGGTGGCCTGAATGGACAACGGCACCGCCACTGTGACGATCGACCACAACTTCGAGACCGCGCATCGGCTCCCGCACCTTCCCGGCAAATGCGTCTCGCTGCACGGGCACTCGTGGTGGGCCGAGGTGACCGTCACAGCCCCCGCCCTGCCCGTCGACGGGATCGTGGTCGAGTTCGGCCAGTTCAAGAAGGCCGTGCGTGGCTGGATCGACCAGCACTTCGACCATGGCGTCCTCCTCGGGCCGGACGACCCGCTCGTCCAGCCACTCCGGACAGAGGGCTGCAAGGTCTACGTCATGCCCGGCTGGCCGACCGTCGAAGCCGTTGCCCACCACTTCGCCGAGATCACCGCGACCCTGCTGACCGAAGTCCCGCACGCCGCCGGGACCCGCGTGACCGCCGTCGACGTCCGCGAAACCCACGTGAACCGGGCTGGATGGAGGGCGCCATGACGACCACCGGGACACCGGCCACAACGGACACGCATACGCTCGTGGTCTCCGAGGTGTTCGGCCCCACCATCCAGGGGGAAGGGCCGACCACCGGACGCCGCGCGAGCTTCGTCCGGCTCGGGGGCTGCAATCTCTCCTGCTCCTGGTGCGACACCGCCTACACCTGGGACAGCTCCCGCTACGACCTTCGCGCCGAGTTGCGGCGCCTGCCCGTCGACGCGATCGCCGCGCGGGCTCTCGCCGGCAGTCCCGACCTGGTCGTCATCTCCGGCGGTGAGCCGCTGATGCACCAAAACCAGCCCGGATGGACAGTCCTGCTCGACACGCTCACGAACGCCGGGGCGGATATCGAGGTCGAGACCAACGGCACGATCGCGCCCTCCGCCGACACTCTGGCCTCCGGCGCCCGGTTCAACTGCTCCCCGAAGCTGACGCACTCCGGCGACCCGCTGGAGAAGCGGATCCGCCCGGACGCACTCGCCGCCCTGGTCGCGTCGGGGCGCGCGGTCTTCAAGTTCGTGTGCGCCGGTCCGGACGATGTGGACGAAGCCGCCGAGCTGGCCCACCGCTACGGCATCCCGCCCGCGACGGTGTGGATCTCGCCGGAAGGTACCGACATCGATCAGGTCGTGTTCCACGGCAAGGCCGTGGCCGAACCCGCGATCGGGCACGGCTTCAACCTCGGCACCCGGCTGCACACCTTGTTATGGGGGAAGGAAAGACGACGATGAGCACCGACGCCCTGATCTCCGGCATCCGCTCGTGGCTGAGCGACCGCGGGCTTGATCCCGATGACCCGAACCTGGCCGACACGCCCGCGCGGGTCGCACGCGCCTGGAATGAACTCACCTCCGGCTACGGGCACGACTCGGCCGAGCTGCTGTCGCGGACGTTCCCAGTCGACCGCGCCGACGGCCTGATCGCCGTCACCGGCATCTCCTTCACTTCGGTCTGCGCCCACCACCTGATGCCCTTCACCGGTACCGCCACGATCGCATACCTGCCGGTCGCGGGCGCCCCGGTCGTCGGGCTCTCGAAACTCCCGCGCCTGCTCGACATGTTCGCCCACCGGCTCCAGGTACAGGAACAGCTGACCTGGCAGATCACCGACGCCCTCGACGCCCACCTCAAGACCGAAGGCTCGGCGTGCCTGGTCCGCGCCGAACACGGATGCATGACCCAGCGCGGCATCCGCAAGCAGGGCGCGTCGATGGTGACCACCAGCCTGACCGGCCGCTTCGCCACGGACGCCGAGCTGCGCGACCAGCTCTGGGAGATGCACCGGGGAGGCTGATCACGTGGGCCGACGCGGAGTACCGCCCAAGCCGACCGCCCTGCGCATCATCGAGGGCGACAAGCACACCGAGCGGTACAACCACCACGAACCCATCCCGCGCTCGGGACGTCCGGAGTGTCCGGATGATGTGGCCGACGCGGTCCGGGAGATCTGGGACTACACGGTGTCCGAGCTGGACGCGATGGGCATCGCCCACGCCTGCGACCGGGACACCCTGCTCGTTTACTGCGAAGCCGTGGTCGCGCACCGCCGCGCCTCGGCGCTCGTGGCCAAAAGCGGTGTCCTTCAGAAAGGACTCCACGGCGGCTTCGTGCGCAACCCCGCGCTGATCATCCAGCGGGATTCTGCGCACGTGATCAGGGCTTTCGCGCAAGAGTTCGGGCTCACCCCGTCCGCGCGGACCCGGATCGAGCAGAAGGACGGGGCCAGGGGCGACGCAGGCAACCCGTTCGCGGGCGCGGGCTAGCAGCCAACACCACGATGCTTCGACCAGCGCCAATGAAAGGGCGCTAGGCCGATCGGGTGGCATGTGGTGAGCTAGCTTGCCTTCTGAGGCTGAACTGTCGGTGGTCAGGTGTATCACCTGGGTGACCGCACATTCAGGGAGGGTAAGTCGTGCCACCACGCAACTACACAGTTGGCGACCGCGCCGCGCTTATTTTGTTCGGGCAGGGCAGGTGCTACTGGGGTCCAGGCTGTACGGAGCCCCTGCTTAGGAAAGTCGAAGATCGATATCGAAT
The DNA here is from genome assembly GCF_056435645.1 of Amycolatopsis sp. NPDC043889. NCBI lineage: Bacteria > Bacillati > Actinomycetota > Actinomycetes > Pseudonocardiales > Pseudonocardiaceae > Amycolatopsis > Amycolatopsis sp. NPDC043889. The sequence continues at coordinate 240,632 of NZ_JBWKEC010000008.1, read as the reverse complement.
GAACCTGCAAATTGCACACATTCGATCAGACGAGGCGGCAGCGGAACGATACGTTCCTGGTATATCAAAGACAAAAGTCGATGCCTTTGAGAACCTGCTCTTCCTCTGCAAGCCGCACCATGACACGATCGACGAGCCGGGAGCTGGCGCACGATTCACGATCGAAGTCCTCGAAGAATGGAAAGGCGAGCGTGAATTTGGGCTCTACGATGGCCTTCAGGGACTGCGAGACGTAAGCGAGGATGAGCTGGTCGACCGAATATCCGGAGCGGTCGACGAACAGAATCGCGACATCCGCGCAACTTTGAACCGACTTGAAAAAACCGACGCCGAAGCGGCTGCCCTAATTCGCGAATTGAACGATGAAATAAAGGAGCTGCGCAGGTCAGGGTCGGTCCTCGACCCTGACGCAGTCAATATGCTTGGCGCCGCCGCGCATGATCTCACGCACCTACCGGACACCGCTTCACAACTGTTTCTCGCGGCACGTGACCTGTCGCACCTTCGTGACAGCGCAGCCATGCTGGATCGGGCCGCCAACAATGCGTCTGGGCTGCAAGACGTGGTCGCGATGCTAGACAGTGCAGTTGAACGCGCCCGAGGAATGATGTAAGCGACTCGCCACTGCCGCCCTTACCCGCACACGCTCCCGTTCGTGCGAAGGAACGAGGGCGGCAGTGGCGACGCAGGCAACCCGTTCGCGGGCGCGGGCCAAGCGCGCACCGTCCCGCGCCACCCTGGACCGTCTCCGGATCTCTCCGGAGGTCGGCTGGTACCTGCGCTCCCGCGGTATCCCGCTCCCAGACTGCCCGCCCGCCATCAAGACCCCCGAGGGCAGTGTCCGGCGCGGTGCCCGGTTCGATCCGGCCCGTGTGGACCGGGTGCTGGACGTCTTCTCACGGCTGCGTCACACGCAAGGGAAGTGGGCCGGGCAGCCACTGAGGCCCGACCCGTGGCAGGTCGCCTACGTTCTGGCGCCCGTTTTCGGCTGGGTGTACCGCGACGCTGACGGCGACTGGGTTCGCGTCACACGCCGCGTGTACGTCGACGTCCCCCGCAAGAACGGCAAGACCACGCTCTCCGGTGGGTTCGCGACCTACCTCACCTGTGCCGACCACGAGCAGGGCGCACAGGTCTACGCCGTCGCGTCGGGTCGGGACCAAGCGCGGTTCTGCTTCGACCCGGTCCGGCAGCTCGCGCAGAAGTCCCCGGCGCTGTCTCCGTATGTGAAGGCATTGCAGAGCCGGATCATTCACCAGCCCACCGGTTCCTACTTCGCCGTCGTGTCCAAGATGGCTGATCTGCTGCACGGCGCGAACGTGCACGGCGCGATCATCGATGAGCTTCACGTCCACAAGACCGCGGACCTCGTGGAAGCGGTCGAGACCGGAACGGGCTCGCGGACGCAGCCGCTTGTCTTCACCATCACGACCGCCGACGACGGCCGGACGACCACCATCTACGCCCGGCGCCGGCACTACGTCGAACAGATCGCGCGCGGAGCCCTCCGGGATCCTTCGATGTACGGGGTCGTGTGGGCGGCCGACGAGAACGACGACCCGTTCGCCGAGTCCACGTGGAAGAAGGCCAACCCCGGTTACGGGATCTCGCCGTCGAAGTCCTACCTGGAGAATGCGGCCAAGGAGGCCCGCAATTCGCCGGTCGACCTCGCGAAGTTCCTGCGCCTGCACCTGGGAATCCGGACCCGTCAGCAGACCCGCTACCTCGACCTCGACGTCTGGGACCGTAACGCGTCCATCGTGGACGAACGGCGCCTCGTCGGGGCCAGCTGCTACGGCGGGCTAGACCTCGCGTCCACCAGCGACCTGTGCGCCCTGTGCTGGTGCTTCCCCGACGGTACCGGTGGACACGACCTGCTGTGGCGCCTGTGGTGCCCGGAGCGAGCGCTGGAAGCCCTGGACCGCCGCACAGCGGGCGAAGCTTCCGCGTGGGCTCAACGTGGCCTGCTCACCGTGACCCCCGGCGACGTTGCCGACTACGACTACATCCGCGCCCAGATCAACGCCGATCGCGAAACCTTCCTGGTCCGCGAGATCGCATACGACCCTTGGAACGCGTCCCAGCTGGTGACTGACCTGCTCGGCGACGGCGTGCCCATGGCGAAGATGCGCCAGGGCTTCGCCACCATGTCCAGCCCCACCAAGGAATTCCAGCGGCTCGCCCTCGAAGGGACCGCCGAGGCGCCCCGGCTCCGGCACGGTGGGAACCCTGCTCTTCGCTGGCAGGTTGACAATCTTGCCGTCGAAATGGACGCGGCCGGGAACGTCAAGCCCAGCAAGCGAAACAGCGGCGACAAAATCGACGGCGTCGTCGCTGCGATCATGGCCCTGGACCGTGCCGTCCACTACACCCCGCCTCGCCGCAGCGCTTACGACGACGGCGACCTCGAAATCGTGTAGGGGGTCGGGTCGATGCTGCTGGTGGTAGTCCTCTCCGCGATCGTCGCCGTCCTCGCGACGGTCGCGATCTGGTGTGGTGTCGAGGAAATCCGGACCCGTCGCACGCTGTCGCGCCGTCGGGTCGTGGTGAACCTTGTGGACGATCAGGCCGTCACAGGTGTCCTGTGGCTCACACACCGGAGGCTGGTCCTGCTTCGATCCGCTGAACTCGTCCAGCCGGGCAGGGAACCCGTCCGGATGGACGGCGATGTGGTGATCGAGCGCGACCGTATCAACTGGGTCCAGATCGTGGGGTCCTGATGGCTTTCGTGGTCTCCCAAGGGATTCTCGAATCGGTCCACCAGTACCAGACGGCGACGATCCCTGTAGGTGGAGCGGTCATGCTCGCCGACGGCCTCGCACAGGACTACGCCACGATCTGGAAGACGCAGCCGCAGGTCCGGACGGTCGTCTCTTTCCTCGCGCGCAACATCGCTCAACTCGGTTTGCACCTGTACCAGCGCCAGTCCGATGTGGACCGTACGCGGCTGACCGACCACCCGATCACGTCTCTGTTGTCCAGGCCGAACGGGTTCACCACCCGCTACCGGTTGATCGAGGCGCTGGTGTCGGACCTCGCGATCTACGACAACGCGATCCTCGCGAAGGTCGACGGTGTGGGACTCGTCCGGTTAGATCCGCGGTTCGTCACCCCGATCTCCAGCAGCCAATTCGCGGTCGAGACCTACAGGTACCGGGGAACCACCGGACACCGCGACATTCCCGCCGCCCAGGTCGTCCACTTCCGTGGCTATAACCCGCTGGACATTCGCTGGGGTTGCTCGCCGATGGAGACCCTGCGGCGGATCTTGTCCGAAGAGTTCCAGGCCGGGCAGTACCGCGAACAGCTGTGGCGCAACGGAGCGAGGCTCGCGGGTTACCTCAAGCGGCCGCTGGAGGCGCCGGACTGGGGCGAGGACGCTCGCGAGCGGTTTCGCCGGGGCTGGCAGGCGCAGTACACCGGGAGCGGCGCGAGGGCGGGCGGCACGCCGATCCTTGAGGACGGCATGGAATGGGTGTCCGCGTCGGTGACGCCGGAAGCCGCGCAGTACATCGAAGCCCGCAAGCTCACGCGGGAAGAGGTCGCATCGGCCTACCACATTCCGCTGCCCATGGTCGGCATCCTGGACCACGCGACCTACAGCAACATCCAGGAACAGCACAAGCACCTCTATCAGGACACGCTCGGCCCGTGGCTGACGATGATCACCGACGAACTCGGCCTACAACTTCTCCCGGATTTCCCGGACTCCCAAGACCTCTACCTCGAATTCAATCTCGCCGAGAAGCTGCGCGGCTCCTTCGAGGAACAGGCAGCCCAGCTCCAGACCAGCGTCGGAGCGCCGTGGATGACCCGCAACGAGGCCCGCTCCCGCGTGAACCTCCCGCAGGTCGAGGGCGGCGACGAGCTGGTCACCCCGCTGAACGTGCTGACCGGCGGCCAAGCCTCGCCGACCGACAGCGCCCCCGAGCCAAAAGCCGTACTCGCCGCTGCCACGAAACTCCTGGAGGGCGCCGCGTGATGAGGAAGACGAAGACGTGCCCGGTCCGGATCAAGGCGGCCGGGGAACAGGACGGCACCCCGGACGGCGTTTTCGAGGCCATCGTGGCCGCGTACAACGTGGACAGTGTCGGGGACAAGATCGTGCCCGGAGCGTTCGCCGACACCCTCGCCGAGTGGAAAGCCTCCGGTGACCCGATCCCCGTCCTGTGGTCGCACATGTCCCATGACCCGGACTACCACATCGGCTACGTCGAGGATGCCGAAGAACGGGAGGAGGGCCTATGGGTCCGTGCCCGTATCGACCTCGACGAGCCGAAGGCGGGCAAGATCTACCGCCTGCTGAAAGGCCGTCGGGTCCGGCAGTTCTCGTTCGCCTATGACGTGCTGGAGGGCGGCTGGATCGAGAAGACCAGCGATGAGGACGGCGACGAGAGCTACTACGAACTGCGCAAACTCAAGCTCTACGAGGTCGGCCCCACCCTGATCGGCGCGAACCAGGACACCGAGCTGCTTACCGTGAAGAACCCGCCCGCCCCCGCCCAGCCCGAGACCCCGCCCGCGAAGGCGGATCTGGAGCTGTCGGCGAAGAACACGACCGATCTCCGCACGGCCCTGGCGAAGATCGCCGACGGGGCCGCCGCCATCGAATCTGTGCTGTCCAGCCTGGATAGTGACGACGAGGACGAGGACGAGAAGGCCGCGACCTCGCCGGAAGACGCCCGGCCCGATCCGCCGGCGCCACCCGACGCGGCATCGTCCACGGAGGCCAGCTCGGTCCGCCTGCGGGCCTCGCTGGCTCTGCTGGACGCCGAGTCCTAACCGCTCACCGCCACACCCACCCGAATAGCCTGACGTATCACGGCCACGCCCGACCCCGCCCGCGCTCCCGTCATCTCGACGGTGGACGCCAGCTCGGCACGGGAACCGCCTCTCTTCGTCTGCGCGTGCGCACGAACTGAGGATTTCCCTTGAGTGACAAGATTTCCCAGCTCGCCGACGAGCTGAAGAAGCACCTGAACGACGCGAAGTCCATCGCGGCGAAAGCCGAAGAGGAATCGCGCGACTTCACTGACGACGAGCGGACCACGGTCACCGCCGCGATGAGCAAGGCCCAGGACGCCAAGCGCGCGCTGGACGCCGCGAAGGCCGACAACGCGGTCCGCGACGCCATCCAGGATCTCGGCGACGCCGTGGGCCTGGCCGACGCGCAGGCCGAAGAGAAGACCCGCCGCGAGCAGGCCGACCGCGACGGCTATAAGGGCACCCGGACCAGCATCGGCGAAACGTTCGTCACCTCCGAGCAGTACAAGGACATGCTGCGGTCCGCGCCGAACGGCCAGTTCGCCAAGGACATGCGTGTCCAGAGCCGCCCGCTCGGGGTCAAGGAACTCGTCACCGGACTGAGCCCCACCTCGGGCGGCGCATTCCGGCGGGAGGACTACCGGGGTGTCCTGGTAGGACCGGAGCAGTTCTTCCGTCCCTTGACACTGCGGCAGCTCGTCACCGGCGGCACCACGACCTCTGACCAGGTCGAGTACGCCCGCATCACCGGCTGGTCCAACCGGGCCGCCCCGGTCCCGGAGGCCACCACCTCGGCCCCCGTGGGCTCGGGCGACCCGGCGGTCACACCCGCCCAGGCGGGCGTGAAGCCCGAGTCCGGGTTCTCCACGGTCAGGGTCACCACGCCCGTGCGGACCATCGCGCACTGGATGCCGGTCACCAAGCGGGCGCTCAGCGATGCTGCGCAGGTCCGGACCCTCATCGACAATTTCCTCGAGGTCGGGCTTGAGGAAGAGCTGGAAGACCAGATGATCGCCGGAACGGGCGTTGGCGAGGACTTCGAGGGACTGGCCAACGTGTCCGGGACCCAGACTCAGCCCGCTGTCGCAGACCCAGCCGGGAAGCCGCCGGGGTTCGGCAAGTTCCTCGCGGTCCGGCGCGCGAAGACGAAGGTGCGGATCGCGGGCCGCTCGGTCGCCAACGGCGTCGTCATCCACCCGCTGGACCTCGAAGCCATGGACGAGATCTCGGACATGGACGGCCGGTTCTACTTCGGCGGCCCCAGCGCCACGAATGGCACTGCGCCGCTGTGGGGGCTGCCGGTCATCGAGTCCGAAGCCGCCACACCGGGACAGGCGTGGGTCGGCGACTTCCGCAAGGCCATCCTGTGGGACCGCCAGCAGGCGTCGGTGACCGTGACCGACAGCCACGCGGACTTCTTCGTCCGCAACCTCGCGGCCATCCTGGCCGAGATGCGCGCAGCTTTCGGCATCATTCAGCCGTCCGCGTTCTGCAAGGTCACCCTCGTCTGATGTGTGGTTGTCCCGTCTGCGGAAGCCGCGACTTCTCTTGCGGGACAACCACGTCGACCACCGGCGTAGACGAACGAACAGGAGAGGCGCCAGCCATGGCAGAGCTACGCGAGTACCGCGTCACGGTCAACGGCCACCCGACCACCATGAACCTGTCCGAGGAGGACGCCGCGCGGCTCGGCGGCGTCCTCGTCGAGCCCGTCCCCGCCCCCGAGCCCGAGGTCGCGCCCGGAGCGAAGCAGCGCACCGACCCGCCGAACAAGGCTCGCGCGGCTCACAACAAGGACAGCGAGTAGCCGGAATGGACTCGCTCACCGCAGCCCAGCAGACGCGGGTGTCCTGTGTGGCCGCCGCCGCGCGGGCGCTGGATGACCAGCCGCTCGTGGACGACCTGCTCATGATCGCCCGGTTCATCGAGACCGGCGACGTGGCCGGGACTTCCGCCGGCAGTAGCAATCCGCCGTTCCTGCCGATGCTCCTCGGCCTCGACGTGCTACGCGCACCTGGCATGGAGGAGGCCGACGATGCCTCTCCCGCCGCTGGCCGACGCCGCCGTCCTGGCCCGCTGGATGAACCGGCCCGCCGATGACCAAGCGGTAAAGGACGCGCTGACCGCCGCGTCAGCGCGGTTCCGGGGAGAGGTACGCCATCCCGTGTCGCGTGTGGCCGATGACGAAGTACGGCTCGACGGGCATGGCGGCACCGTCCTGGCATTGCCCGCAGCGCCCGTCGTCGCAGTGAGCCTGGTCGAAGTCCAGGGGACCCGTGTCACGGATTTCACCTGGTCACGCTCCGGGCTACTGCGCCGCAAGCCCGGATGGCCGGACGAATTGGACTCGGTCCGCGTCGTCTACACCCACGGGTACGAGCCCATCCCGGAGGAGATCTCGGAGGCAGTCATCGGCGAAGCCCGGTACCTGCTCACCGTCCAACCGGGCCTGACCTCGATGACCGTGGGCGGCGAGTCCGTTGCGTTCGCCAGCCCGACCGGAACGATGCCCTCGTCCTGGACACGGGCAGTAGACCGGTACCGGCTCAACCGCGGGGACCTGCCGTGATCTTCGGTGACACCATCACGATCATCCGCCCTGCGATCAGCCGGGACCGGTATGGCTCGGACGTCCTGGACTACGACGCTGGCACTCGCACGGTCGTGGCGGGGGTGTGCGTCCAGCCGCGTTCGTCCACGGAGGCCACCAGCGCCTCGCGGACCACCAGCGACGCCCGCTCGATGGTGACCACGGGGTGGCGGATCTACACCCCGGCGGGGATGGACCTCGACGTGACCCCGGTCGACCGGATCGCGTGGGCGGGCCGGACCTGCGAGGTCGTCGGCGAAATCGCCCGATGGCCCCATCCGATCCGCCCCGGTTCGGTACATCACTGCGAAGTCGACATCGAGAAGGTGACTGGCTGATGGCTCTGACGAACCGCGAATTCCGCGCACTCATGCGCCTTCCCGGCCTGCGCGCCCGGTTGCGCGGCGTGGCCGAAGGAGTCGCTACCCGGACTCGCGCGAACCTCGCGGCCGCGAGGGTCGACGCCGAGGTGACCGTGGAGGAAGGCATCCGCCCCAAGGGGCGCAGCTACGCCCGCGTGGTCCACAACGACCCGTTCGGCGAGTTCGGCACGAAAGAAGTTCCTCGCCATCGTGCGCTCGGCCGCGCGATCGGCAGCAAGTAGAAGGAGATCCCCGTGGCCCGAGTGATCATCGCGTTCCACCCCGACCACACCCAGGTCGGCAAGACCGTGACCGTGGACGACGACCAGGCCGTGACCATGGTCGCCGAAGGACGTGCCCGCTACGCCGCCGATGAGGCTGTCCCGAGCGACGTGGCACGCAAGCCCGCGATCAAGGCCACCGGCGAGAAGTGAGCGACGTAGAGGCGCTGGTCGTGAGCTGGCTCGCTGGGCGCCTTGACGGAACCCGTGTCGTCGCCGAGCTGCCCGCCGAGTTCGAACGGCACCTCCCGGTAGTCCAGGTCACCGCCCTGCCGGGACCGAAGGACGCGCGCCCGTGGAACCACCGGCATCCGCTGCTGTGGCGCCCGCGTGTGGACGTCGACGTGTTCGCGGCGTCCCGAGCCGCCGCGTTCGATCTGGCGTCCACAGTGGCTGGGCACCTGCACGAGCTGACCGGGCAGAACAACTCGTGGGGGCACGTCGCCGCTGTGGGCGAACCAGCCGGACCGGCGTGGCGCCCCGACTACAACGCGGCGGTCCGCCGATGCGGGCTAACCGTCGAACTCACTCTCCGGGCCGACTAGCCCACCAAAGAACCGCCCCCGCTCTTTCGCTCGCCAGGGGACTCCGCAACCACAAGGGAGAAACCCGTGGCATTGAATTCCACCCTCGCGCGCCTGGGTGTGACCGGAGCGCTCTACGTCGGTGCCGTGGGTACGACGGCGCCGAGCGCGACCACCCTCGGACCGTGGGCGCCCGCGATGCGCGACCTCGGCTACATCAGCGACGACGGCATCGTGGAAGGGGTCGATGAGGACAAGGAGGAGTTCACGCCGTGGCAAAGTGCGACTCCGATCCGCTCGGAGATCACCAAGGCGACGCAGACGTATCAGGCCACTTTGTGGGAGAGCAAGTTCGACACGATCTCCCTGTACTACCGGGTCGGCCAGGAGGACATGACGCAGACCGGCACCGGTCCGGACGCGGTGGTTTCCTTCATGGACAAGGGAAAGCCGAAGCGGGATCTGCGGTGCTTCGGGATCGACGTCATCGACGGCGCCTACCATCGCCGGGTCTTCCTGCCCATGGCCGAGGTGACCGAACGGGGAGAACTCACCTACAAGTCCGACACGTTGATCGGCTACGAGGTCACGATCACCGCCTACCCCGGCTCTGACGGCTATTCCGCCCTGCGGGTCTTCAAGGAAGGTTGGGAACTTCCCACGCCGTAATGACCCCCTCAAGCGGGGACCGATGTGGACAAGTGGTGAGCGGTCCACATCGGTCCCCTTTCTCTTGCTCACCACCGCTCACCGGATGGAGAATCCCGAGTGTCCACAATCGATATGGACGCGATCCTCGCCCAGCGCGAGGAAGCCACCGGATCCGCCGACACCTTCAAGTTCGTGTTCAAGGGCAAGGACTGGGTCTGCATGGACCCGATCACCGCCGACGACGACTGGAAAGACGGCCTGCTCGATCTGGACTCCGACGTCGAGGTGGCCGAGTACTACCTCGGTTCCGACCAGTACAAGGCGTTCGTGAAGGAGGGCGGCCGCGCTGGATACGTCATCCTGGCCATCAACTCCTACATGCAGACGATGCGGCAGGAGCAGGAGGACGGGCGCCCTACACGGCGGCGGACCTCCTCGCCGAAGCGCCGGAAGCGATAGAGGCCGCGCTCTGCGCGACTTACGCGCCCCGTAATCCGATCGCGGAGTTCTGGCGCGGGGACATCACCCTGCGCCATCTCCGGGTCCTGATCGAGCACCTACCGCCCGACTCCGCATTTCACCGTGTGGTGCACGGACACGCGTGGTCGGACGTCGAATACCTGCTCGCGGTCATCGCCGACCGGGTCGCCGAAGGCACGTTCGTGACCGGGCGAGGCGCGCATATGAAGGGTTTGCACCGGCCGAAGCCCGTTCCCCGCCCCGGCGATGAGCACAAAGGCCGGATCGGTGACCGGGCCGGGCGCAGTGCCGAAGACGTCATCGCCTACCTCGACACCTTCAAACCCGATCGGTCGGCCGCCACTGGTTGAGGCACCCGCGGGGAGGTGTCCACTGTGGCCGAGTCCGGCGAGGTGTACTGGGTCGAGGTCCTTCCCTCGGCGCGACGCTGGGGCACCGTACTGGCCAAAGAGGCCAGTGGCGCGGGTAAGCGCGCGGGCGACCAGCTGTCGAAGGAACTCGACTCCGCGTCGGCGAAGGCCGGGCGTACTGCCGGCCAGAACCTCGCCGAGGGCATGGCCGCCGCCGAGGCCGAGGTCAAGAAGATCGGTGACCAGCTCAAGGCCGCGCGCGACAAGGAAGCCGACGCGGCGGGCAAAGTCCGCGTCGCCGAACAGCAGCTCGCCGAAGTCCGCGCCAAGAGCAGTGCTCGGGCGTCCCAGGTGGCCGCCGCCGAAGAACGCCTCGCCGCCGCGCAGCGCAACCACACGCGCGTGCAGGAGCGGGTCACCGTCGCGACCGGCGACTACGAGCGGGCACAGCGCAACGCCACCGAGGCCACCGAGTCCATGCGGCTCTCCGGTGACGACGCGTCGGCCACGATGGACAAGCTCGGCGGCGCCCTGCGCAAGGTCGATGACGTCAATCTGCGCCGTGCGCACAAGTCCATGATCGGGTTCGGCGCCGGGGCCTACAGCGCCGCCGCTGCGGTGTCCCTGCTCGGCCACGCCGCGCTCGGGATCGGTGGCATGGCCAGCGCTATCGCCACCGCCTCCGGTGCCGCGCTCGTCCTGCCCGGTGCCGCGTTCGCCGGGGCGGCGGCCGTGGGCACGCTCGTGCTTGGCGTCCGGGGCATGGGCGACGCGATGAAGGCCGTGGCCGAAGGGGACGCCAAGAAACTCAACGAGGCCCTGTCCGGCATGGCACCGTCGGCCGCCGCGCTGGTGCGCGAGATGGCGGCCTTGAAACCCCAGTTCTCCGCCATGCAGGACGCGGTCCAGCAACGCCTATTCGAGAACGTGTCGGCCGAACTGCGCCCGCTGGCGAACCAGTACCTTCCCGTCACCAACCGGCAGCTGACGTTCCTGGCAGCCGGGTACAACACAGCCGCCCTGCAAGCGATCTCCTTCACCCGACAGGCCCGCACCGTCGATGACGTGAACGCGATGCTCGGCGACTCCGGCATCGCCATGCGGGAACTCGGCCTGGCGGCAGTGAACCTACTGCCCGCCCTGCGCGACATCTCGGCCGTGGGCGCGCAGCTGCTCCCGAACCTCTCCGGCGGCGCGGCCGAGGCAGCCCGTGCGTTCAGCGAGATGATCGCGCGACTGCGCGAAACTGGGCAGCTCCAGCAGATCATGGTCAACGGCCTGTCGCTGCTGGGCGATATCGCCGCCGTGGCGGGCAACATCGGCTCCATCCTCGGGTCCGTGTTCAGCGCCGCGAACACCTCGGGTGGGTCCTTTCTGGACACCCTCGGCTACCTGTCCGGCGAGCTGGCGGCGTTCCTGAAGACCCCGGAGGGCGCGGGCGCGCTGGTCGCGTTCTTCACCACCGTGCACGACGTGGTCGTGGGTCTCTCACCCGGTCTGCGCGCTGTCCTGGGTGCCCTGGCCCAGGGCGTGACCGTCCTCGGCCCAGCACTGCCGCCGCTGGCCGCCGCGTTTTCCGCTGTGGCGATCGCCCTGGCGCCGCTGCTGGTCGACGCCGCCTATCTCGCCGCTGACCTGATTCCCCTTCTGGCGTCAGGAATCCAGTTCCTCGCTCCCGCGCTCGGGCCGCTGCTGGCGGCCTTCGGCGCGGGTGTCCTCGCCATGCGCGCGTGGTCCGTGGCGATGCGGGCGATGATGTTCGCGTCCACTGTGGTCAGCGTCGTCCAGGCACTGACCACGGCGCAGCACGGGTTGAACGCGGCGATGCGCGCGAACGTGATCGGGCTGATCATCACCGCGGTCGTCGCGCTCGTCGCCGGGTTCGTGTACCTGTGGAACCACTCGGCCGGTTTCCGCGATTTCTGGATCGGCCTGTGGGACGCGATCAAGACCGCCGCCCTGTGGGCCTGGCAGAACGTCCTACGTCCCGCCTTCGACGGAATCGTTGCCGCGCTGCGATTCCTCGGCCAGATCGCGACCTGGCTGTGGTCCAACATCCTCGAACCTGTCTTCGGCTTCATCGGCAAAGCCGCCGCGTTCCTCGCGCCGATCCTGCTGACAGTCCTGATCGGACCGACAGTCGTCGCGTTCCGTGCACTGGCCGCCGTCGCGACCTGGCTGTGGTCGACCGTGCTGGAACCGGTTTTCTCTGCGCTGGGCGCGTTTTTCGGCTGGCTGTGGAACACGCTGCTGCGCCCGTATTTCGACGCGTGGGTCTTCGCGTTCCGGCTGGTCGCCGACGTCGCGACCTGGCTGTGGGTCAACGCCCTCGGCCCGACCTTCCGCGCGCTGGGCGATTTCTTCGGCTGGCTCTGGGGCACGCTGCTCAAGCCGTACTTCGACGGCTGGGTGCTCGCGTTCCGGCTGGTCGGCGCCGCCGCGTCGTGGCTGTATGACCGCGCCATTAAGCCCGCGTTCGACGCGATCTCCGGCACGCTGTCGTGGGCCTACGACCACGTGATCAAGCCGATCTTCGGTTGGTTCGCCGATCGACTCGCGGACGCAAAGCGCGGGTTCGAGCTGCTAGCCGACACGGCGAAGCGGGTGTTCGACACGATCGTCGGGTTCATCAAGACCCCGGTCCAGTTCGTGATCGACGTCATCTGGAACGACGGCTTACGCAAGGTCTACAACTCGGCCGCAGCGCTGATCCCCGGCGTGGACGAGCTGCCCGAACTGCGGCTCGCGCGGGGCGGTGTCCTGCCCGGCTACGCGCCGGGGCGGGATACCGTGCCCGCGCTGCTGTCGCCGGGTGAGGCCGTGTTGGTGCCGGAGCTGGTGCGCGCGGTCGGACCGGCCGCAATCCTCGCCGCGAACGCCGCCGCCATGCAGGGACGCGCCTACTCGCGGGGTGGCCTGGTCGGACGGTTCGCGAACGGCGGGATCGTCGGCACCGCCACGACGGCGACGGCGGTCACAGCCACCGCGCCGGATCCGGCCGCGTCCACTGTGGCTACCGAAGCACTCACTGCCGCCTCGGCGGTGCTCGCCGACACGGTCACGACGGTGCTTCTGCCGGCACTGGTCGAGCTGGAACGGCACACGTCGCTGCTGCTGCCGCAGTCACACGCCCTCGCTATAGCAAGTTTCCTTGCCCTGCAAGCAACCTCGGTCGCGGTCTGGACTGCGATCACTGGCCACAGTGTCCTGCGCGCTGGCGAGATCACCGCGCGGCAACTCCGGCTCCAAGCGGATCTGTCCGCGTCGTGGGCGGGGATCTCCGCGGTCGTCTGGGCGTCGGCGACCGCGCAGAACAACGCCTTCACCGCCCTCGGGAACGGGCTGGCCTCGCTGAGGACCGCCGTCGCCTTCACCGCCGCGTGGGTGCGGGACCGGTTCGCGGAGATGCAGGCGCACGCGGGCCACCCCGTTCGCTGGATTCTCCAGTGGCCGGTGAACTCCGGGCTCGTCGCTGCCTGGAACAAGCTGAACTCCGACTTCTCCTTGGGGAAGGCCATCGGCCCCGTGCCGATCGGGTTCGCGTCCGGTGGGCCGGTTCCGGGCGCCGGGAACACCGACAAGATCCCGGCGCTGCTCACCCCCGGCGAATACGTACTGCCCAAGCAGGTCGTGCAGACCTGGGGTGTCGGGAACATCAGGGCCGCGCACCTGGCTGCCCTGCACGGGAACTTCCCCGGCCTGGAAGGACTGCTCGGGGACGACCTGCGCCGGGCACAGGTGGTACCGGGCTACCGGGACGGTGGGCTCGTCGCCGACACCGGCTCCGCCATGAACGCCGCCATCGCCCGCGTCGTGACCTTCGGCCGGTCGATGAGCGGGCGCCCCTACGTGTGGGGCGGCTCCTCGACAGAGGGGACGGACTGCTCGGGCTGGCAGGCCATGCTCAAACGGGCCGCCCTGGATCAGAAGCCGTACGCGCGGCGGGAGTGGTCGACCGGCGGAGTGAGCGCGGCGAGCCCGCCACCAGGGTTCATACCGGGCATCGGCGGAACGTTCGCGATCGGCGTGACCCACGGCAGCCCCGGTCACACCGCCGGGACCGTCGCGGGCATTAACGCCGAGAGCGGCGGGTCCCATGGTTATGTCGCGTTCGGACCGCCCTCGGCCGGTGCGGACCACCGCCAGTTCCCGATGCCCTTCCACATCGCCGAACTCGGCGGAAGCTTCGTGTCCGGCGGGTCCGGGTTCGACCCGGCGGCCCTCGTCGACGGGGCGTTCGCCGACACGTACCGCCTGATCGACGACGCCGGACGGAACTTCCCCGGCAACGTCGCCGCCCACTACGGCCAAGGCATTACACGGCGGGCGGCCGACGGAGCGAAGGCGTTCGCCGTTGACCGGATCTCGCATCTGCTCGCCACCACCATGACGGGTGGATCGGCCGATGTGGTCGCCGCCGTCCGTGCCGTCGCCAGCCGCTACGGCTGGGGCGCCGGGCCACAGTGGAACGCGCTGGACTGGCTGATCTCCCACGAGTCAAGCTGGAACCCCGCAGCGGCGAATCCGAGGTCGAGCGCCCGCGGGCTGTTCCAGAAGATGACCTCCGTACACGGCCCTGTCGAGCCGACCGCCGCCGGACAAGCCGAGTGGGGTCTTCGGTACATCGCCAGCCGCTACGGCTCACCGCTCGGAGCGAAAGGCTTCTGGGAGGCGCACCACTGGTATGACGAGGGCGGCTGGCTCCAGCCCGGTTTCACCCCGGTCTACAACGGAACCGGGAAGCCGGAATTGATCCTTCCGCACGACACGGCGAACGACGTCATAGGCGCTCTTACCGGTAACACCGAACCTGTGCGGCTGACTGGCGAACTGTCCATCTCGGACGACGGCCTCACCGTGTTCGTGGACGGCCGGATCGAACAGCACGACCAGGCCACCGGTACCGCGATCGCCCGAGGCGTCCGGGCCTGACAGGACGGAGCTGGTCATGTCGTGGGCTCGGGGCGGGTACGCCCGCAATCCATTCGCCTCGGGCGTCGGCCCGGAGTCCGGTTCCCTGCCAGGGGAACAGGAACTCCCGCCGCCGATTCCCGGCGGCACAGCGAAGTGGACGTACATCCCAAACCCGATGCCCGCCTATGCCTCACGCGCCTGGGCCGGGAGCGTGTTCCCGCTCCCGTACCCCGGCGGCGGGATCTCGATCCTGCCCGTCCCGCAGGACGGCGTGATGCGGGTGACGGCGTGGTGGCCGAACGCCTCGGTCGTGCAGCTCATCCGCCAGCACCCCGACGGGACATTGTGGCCGGTACGCGGCGGGAATCCGATCACCGTGACCGAACCGACCCGGTACAACTACGCCACCAACCCTTCGGTCGAGGTCGGGTTGCACGGCTACGTGCCGGACGCCGGGAACCCGGTCCTGGTGCGGGTCGCCGACCCGGCCGCGCCTCGAGGCGCGTCGTACCTGACCGCCACCATCGCCGAGGCGGGAGCCGCTGGGGTCACCGTGCCCACCTCGGTCCCGTATGGGCCTGAGGTGACGATCGGCCTGGACCTGCGGATCTCGCACCGCCCGGCATCCGTCACCATCCAGGTGACCTGGACGACCGCCGGGGGCGTGGCCCTTCCCCCGGCGAGTGCGGACCTCACCGCCGACCAGGTCAACGTCTCGATCGGGCAGTTCGCCCGCCACGTCGTCACGCTCGCCCCGCCAGCGGGAGCGGTTACCCCGACGATGAAAGTCCTCGTGGACGGATTGCCCGCGGGCGCGGTCCTCGGACTCGACGGGATCACCGTCGAGACACACAGGACGTCCGGAAGGTTCTTCGACGGCTCGGTCTACGGCGGGACGTGGGTCGGATCCGCCGGCCTGTCGGAGTCCACAGTGGCTCCGCTTCTCGTCCTGGACGACGCCGAATGCCCTCTCGACGTCCCGATCCGGTACCGGCTGGTCAACCCGGCACCCACCGGCGGCACGATGACCAGCCAGAGCGCCACCCTCCTTAGCTTGGGCCAGACCTGGCTCACACACCCGTCCCGGCCCGGTAAGCCGGTCACCGTCCACGTGGGCTCGGTCCCGTCCCGCACCCGCGAGGCCGCGCGCGGGATCTTCTATCCCGTCGGTGCGACCCACCCGATCATCGTGTCCTCCGCGCAACGCCGCGCCACGACCGGCGACCTCACGATCGGCGCCCTCTCCTTCCGCGAACGCGACCACCTGATGGACCTGTTCGCCGACCTCCAGCCCGTCTATCTGCGCACCCCGGCCGAGTTCGGATACGGCGCGGGGATGTGGCTCGCGCTCGGCGACCTCACCGAGGACGCCGGGAACCGCCGCGCCTACCAGCAGACCCGCATCCTCACCGCACCGTTCCACGAGGTCGAAGCACCCAGCGAACTCGCCGTCTGACGGAGAGGTGGGCTCCGATGTGGCCGCTGTCCACCCAGGCCCGGATCGCTCTCGCGCAGTCGCATTCCATGCGAGCTCGGGCCATTGTGTCTAGTCCGTCCTACGGGGTGCTGACACTGCCGATCTCCGGCGGCTCGGTCGAGGTGGACGCCACCAGCAAGGTCCGCCGCACTGCCAGCCTCCAGGCCGATCCGCGCTGGTGGCCGCGCTCGCCGACAGACCTGCTCGCCCCGTACGGATCGACGTGCCAGGTGGACTACGGCATCGTCCTGCCCAGCGGCGCCACCGAGTGGATCCCGCTCATGACCGGCCACCTGGACGAGACCTCCCGCACCAGGCCGGTGACCGGCTCCGGCGATATCGCCGTCAAGGTCGCCGACCCGTCCCAGCGGGTCGCCGAAGACCGGCTCGACGTGCCCGCGCAGACCATCGCCAACGCCCCCGCCGTCAGCGAGATCACGCGCCTGGTCAAGGCCACCCTCGGCCCGCAGCTCGACGTCGTCGACGAGACCGGGTCCAGCGCGGTCGCGTCGGTCATCGTCATCGAACGCGAGCGCTGGGACGCCGTCGAAAAGCTCTCCGATTTCCTTGCGGCCGAGACGTTCTTCGACCCGCTCGGGCGCCTGGTCATCCGGCCACAACCGACACTGTCCCGAAGCCCCGTCTGGACAATCCGGACCGGGAACAGGGGAAGCCTGCTCACCGCCAAGGACAAACGCAGCCGCGAGCAGGTCTACAACCGTGTCGTCGCGTCCGGGCAGCGCAGCGACGGCGTGCCCGCGGTCTACGCCACCGCGACCGACACCACGAGCCCAGCTCATTACGGCGGGCCGTTCGGGAAGAAGAACCGCTTCTACACCTCGGAACTGCTGACCACCACGGCGCAATGCCAGGCCACAGCGGACGCCCTGCTCGCCCGCACGCGCGGCCTCGGCGCACAGGTCGAGATCGAAGCCCTGGTGAACCCGGCCCTCGACGGCGGAGACGTCCTGCTCTCGCTCGACCCGGAGACCGGGGAAACCCGCCACATCATCGACAAACTCTCCATCCCGCTCACCCCGGACGGCACGCAGTCCATCACCACCCGCTCGGACGAGCTGCCCGCCGAGACCTGACCGAGGAGGACCGGCCGTTGAACATCGCCGAGGCCGTCGCCCGCGTCGTGGACGAGGCCCTGACCGCCCGCAGGAAAGTCGGCACCGTCACGGGAATGTCCGGCAACCGGGTCATCGTGTCCGTCCAAGGCGGATCCCTTGAACTTCCCCGGCTCGCCAGCTACACCCCGACCGCCGGGGACGTCGTGCACATCGACGCCACAGTGCCCGGCGCATGGCTGGTGCTCGGGAAGACCGCATAGGAAGGACGAGCAAGCCATGGCCACTACCCTCGCCGAGAGCGCCGAAATCGCCGCGTTCCCCGCATTCACCCGCCGAGTCCTCGCGGCCGTGTCCATTGCGGCCGTAGCCGTCGGCAGCGAAGCCGAGGACCCGAACTTCCCCAACCGGACCCAGCTCCGCCGCGCGCTGGCGACCAACGTCTTCGCCAACCCCCTCGACTACGGCAGCCGGTTCGCGTGGGCCGTGGCGACCAACCCCGTGATCACCCTCGCCTCCAGCGACTCCGATATCCAATACACGGTCAACAGCGTCTGGGACACCATCGCGGGCGCCCCGCCGATCCCGGCGTCCTAGCCCATGGCCGCGCACGCGACGGCGGAAACCCTGGCACAGGCGCAATTCGACCCGACGGCCTACCTGAACTTCGGTGTCTTGGGCCTGCTCGTCGTCTCGCTGCTCACCGGCTGGCTCTGGACCCGCCCGAGCGTCGACCGGTTGACCGAGGAAAAGCAGAGAGCCATAGCCGAAAAGGACCGTGCCGAGGCGCAACGGGACGCCATGGCCCAAGTCCTTCAAGACCGCCTTCTGCCGGTGGTGAGCGACTTCATCACCACTACCAAAGCGCTGATGCCGCTTCTGCACGAGATCCAACAACTCCAGCAGATGGTGCCGCTTCTGCACGAGATCGCCAGGACGGGAGACCACCGTGAGCCTCTTCCGGCGCCACCGGCCCGATCCGCCGCCCGTCAACCGCGGCGACACACCACCTGAGTACAGCGAAGACCAAGTCGAAGTCCTGACCAGCCGCGCCGCCGAACTCCTGGATGAACTGCATGAGGTCATGGACGAGATGACCCGCAAGCTCCTGTCCACCAGCTCCGAAGGAGAAGGTCGATGAGAATCCCGTGGACAGGCCGCCACCCGGAGCGCCGGCGCCAGACAGGCCGACCAGCCACTCAGGACAACGACGTGACCGCACTAGCCACACGGGCCGATCAGATCCTGACCGAGCTGGACGCCGTCGTGAACCGAATGTCGACCATGCTCCGAGAGGCATATCCCGATGACGACGCCTGACCCCGACCGAAGCGAAACGCTGCGGGCCGCCGCCAGCCTGGAAGACACCATGGCCGGACTCCGCACCGACATAGCCGCCCTGAACCAGCGCAGCAAACGCGACCGGGCCTGGATCGTCGGCCTCGCCGTGTCCCTGCTCCTCGACGTCGTTCTTTCGGTCGTCGTCGCGGTCGTCGCCGTCGAAGCGGCCCAAGCCACCTCACTGGCCGAGCAGAACCGACGAGCGCAGGTCTCCTCATGCGACGCCGGGAATGCCGCCCGCGCGGTGTCGGTGTCCCTGTGGACCTACGTCCTCGACCAAGTCACCAAGAACCCGGAGAACCAGACGCCCGAGCGGACCGAGCAGATCGAGCAGTTCCGCCGCTACATCAGCACCGCCTACGCCCCGCGCGACTGCGCCAACCCAGGGAAGTGACACCGTGCCCCTCCTGGTCGACCTCTACCAGCGCTGGAACCGCGTCACCGACTGGAAAGCCCTGTCCGGGGCGGTGTCAGGCGCCTACATCAAATACAGCGACGGCACCGGCGGCGCCCAGGTCCCAGCCGACACCTACGTGACCGGGTGCCGAAACCACGGCATCCCGCACGGCGGCTACCACTTCGCCCAGGCCGGAGACCCCGTAGCCCAGGCCCGTACCTTCCTCGCCCAGTACCGGCGCCTGGGCGGGCAGCTCGCGCCCGCGCTCGACCTCGAGTCCGGCGATATCCCCGTCGCCGCCCGAGCTGGCTTCGCCAGGCGGTTCCTGGAGACCGTCCACGAGGCGTACCCGGTCGTCGTCCTCTACGCCTCCGGATCGTGGCTCGCGTCCCTCAAACCGGACAGCTGGCCGTACCTCTGGGACCGCACCTGGTGCGCGGAATACGGGCCGAACAACGGACGCCGCAACGCCATCACCCACTACCGGGGACGCGTCGACCTGCACCAGTACACCAGCGTCGGCCGGATCGCCGGGATCACCGGAGACGTCGATCTGAACTGGACAGACGACCTCGCCGCGCTCCGGCTCGACACCACCAGCCCGTCACTGTCCGAGGAGGACGACATGCCCGCCATCCCGTACACCTTCGACGGCACCGGTCGCGACAGCAACGGCAAACTACGCGAACGATGCCACGTTCTCCCGATCCCCGTCGGGTCCGTCAGCGCCGTCGTGGACCGGGCCTGGCTGTCGTTCAAGACCGCCATCGGCGCGGCCGAATCCGTCCGGCTCATGGCAATCTCCAGCGGCACCAAAGCCGGATACCCGGTCGACAAAACCTGGACCAACGTCGCCCACGACGCCGCCCGCCCCTCCATCGAAGCGCCGTCCGGAGTGGACCAGTTCACCGTCTTCGTCAAATCCGAGTTCCCGTACGGCCTCTGTGTGGAAACCCTGACCAAGAAACGCTGATCCACGACCCCGCGATACAACGCCCGCGCGTGTCACCTGGTCCAGGTGACACGCGCGGGCGTTCTTTGTCGTTACCTGGAAAAGGAATGGATCGTCACAACGGCTGCGCGGAAACCCATGTCAGGTCAATGAGATCTCCGCAGTCCGTGCATGTCGTCTTGTCCCAATGCCCGCCCGCACGTGCAAGCCACGCGGTTTCCTGGTTGCTGTGTGCGCATCGCTTCGGCAGAGGCTTCGCGCCGTCGCGTACTGCGTCGCGTTGTGCGCGTCGTGAATCTCGGGCCACGTCTATCTAATATCCCTATAACTTGACGACGTCTATCTACTGTGGACATAGACCCCGCGTCCGCCGACTGGGTATCGGCTGGCGCGGGGACCATGCTTACCACCACCCCGCCATCCCTCGCGGAACATGACCAACACGAGGGATGTCAAGCCCGGCGGGAGCGGTCGAGGGGCACATCGTCGAGACGACGACCCCCGCCGGACACCTAATTGCCTAGCTCATTCACTAGGGCCAGGCGAGCTTCCAGGACCGAGCGCTGCTCATCGGGAACCGGTAGGCGACGGGCCACCCCATCCGGGCCGTCTCGGAACGCCCGCCTGCTTGAACCAGTGGAATACTGGTGCAGGAGTCCCAGTTGACCGCAACTCCAACGTCCCGCAGGGTCTAGCCCCGTGAGTAGTACTCCACTGCCTCCCAGACCTTCAGCGAGTTCGGATGGCCACGGGGGATGTAGCCTCCGATTTCCTCGCCGCGCAAGACTTTCCCCAACCAATCCTCGTCAACCCGATCCCCGCGCAGGGCTGCCAGCACGGCGGCCTCCTCCCCAACGGTCGACCAAGACACCGAAGCAAGGCGCATCGAGGCCGAACTACGGCGGCGAGATCGAGATCTCAGGTAAGATCTCTGCCCGTCCAACGGTCTTCCCCCTTCTTCGGCGTCACAACTGCCGCTCCATGGTTCTCGATACGTCCGAGCCAGGGTGTCGGGTTTCTTAGATCCGCTCGATCCCGCGCCGGATCGAGCCGGTTTTCGCCGTACGTTGGCGGAGTCAGGTGCTGGTGATCGTCCAGCGATGTTTGCCCTCGGGGTCGTCCAGCCACACCGTGTTCTGGCCGTCCTTGTCGACGGTCAGGCCTAGCCGTTGCCAGTCGGGTTGGTCAGTGTGGAACCACAATTGGTAGGCCCGTTCGATCGGCTGCCACAGCGAGGTCTTCCCGCCTTCGGTCACCGTGCGCTCCGCGAGGTCGATGCGGGTCCACGAGCCGTCCGGCGCGGCCAGTGTGGCTGCGTGAGGTTGTCGCGTTTCGCGATCGAGCACCACGCCGAACTGCACATGCCGGGGTAGACCGCTGAGTTGTGCGAGGAACCAGATCACCGGCGAGCTCCAGGGCGGGACCGGAGCGGCCGTGGCGAAGGACCGTTCGCCGTCGATCTCCTCGACCCGGGGCACGGAGACGATCTCGTCGTCTTCGTGTCGCATCGCCATGAACGATGCCCACCTGGGTGCGAAACGGCCCTCCAGGATGCCGCCGTCCTTGAGGTGGAGGTGAACGAGGTTCCCGGCGCTGATCGCGAGCTTCAGGTCAACGAGGACCGCGCCACCGGGTGCCAGTTGCTCAGCCCACGAGGCGGGGACCGCCGGGACAGCGCACGTTGCGATCATCCGGTCGTAGGGCGCGTGCTGCGGGAAACCACCCTGACCGTCGACAGCGGCGAGCGTGGGCCGAAACCCGGCACGGCTCAACCGCTCGCCAGCAAGCGCGACCAACTCCGGCTCTATGTCGACGGAGAAAACCTGGTCATCACCGAGGCGATGGGACAGCAGAGCGGCGTTGTACCCCGTGCCGGTGCCGATCTCCAAGACGCGGTGACCGTCGTGGAAGTCGAGCAATTCGAGCATCCGGACCATCAGCTCAGGATTCGTGCTCGACGACGCAGGCTCGGGAAAGCCGCGACGACTGTCCAGCGCCGTGACTAACGTTCGGGGCGCGTAGACACGGTCCCAGCGATCGGTGGTCTCCCAGCTCGTCCACTGACCCGTGTTGTCCTGTTCGTACACGCGCGGCACGAACAGGTGGCGAGCAACTTCCGCCACTGCGGCGTGCCACTCCGGCGTCTTGATATCGCCGCGTTCCCGCATCAGGTCAGCGAGCCCTCGGGCGTGTGTGGTCCAGTCCGATGCGGTCGTCATCGAGGCCCTTTCATGAGCAAGTCGGCGAGGTGGTCAGTCAACGGTGCACCGGTCTCATTCTCGATCCACCCGTACTGTCCACCCGCGTTGATCTCCAGGAGCGTCCACGTGCCGTCCGGGCCGATCACGAAGTCGAGAGCGCCGTAGACCAAGCCCATCTCCGTCATCAGGCGGCGGACGCCTTCCACGACCTCGGCCGGTGGCGTGACCAGCTCGTAGGTGTTGCTGCCGTATCCGGTGCGCCAGTCGACGTAGGCGGACTCGGTGTGCGAGTAGATCGCAGCGGTCGTGACGTGCTCGCCGATGACGACCATCCGCGCCTCGTGTGCCTTCGGCACCCACCGCTGGAATTGGTGCGCGGTGACCTCGACACCAGCCAAATCCGATAGGTCGGCTGTGTCCATGACGCGGGTGTGCGCGAACCGCCGCACGCCGCCCTCCACGATCGAGACCGCGCCGAGCATCTTGTTGACTGTCTTCCCGTCGTCCGCGAAGCGAAGGACGGACTCCGGGTCGTTGGTGATCAGTGTGTCGGCAACCTGCAAGCCGCAGCGCGCCGCGACCGCGAGCTGGTACGGCTTGTAGCCGGAGTCGGCCAGACGCGCCGGGTGGTTGACCCACAACGCCTCAAGCGACATCAGCACGCCGCCGATCCCGTACTTGGCTTCGATGTTCGCGTGCTCGCGCTCGGCGGTGTTGAGCGCGGCAGGGAAACGGTATGCCTTCGGCGAGCGGTACCAGATCGCCTGAATTCCCTCCAGGTCGACCGTGTGGTGGTCGGTGCGCAGGTTGCCGGTCCAGCGGCCCCCGCGCAGCCGAGCGGAGATGCTCAGCTGCGCGGGGAACCAGGCGGTGTTCAACCTGTACACCTCGGCTCCGCGGTCGTGGAGGGCGAGCACCATCGAGTCGGCGCTCGGGTCCCGCTCTTCGGCCAAGATGAGTATGGACATGTCAGTCGTTGTGGTAGTCCTCGGACGGGTCCCCTTCGGAACCGTCCGTGCTGCCTGTGGTGGGCGCGGTCGGCGGTCCCATCTCGATCAGCGGTCGGCCTTCGCCGTCGACACGGATCTGACGTACGGGGTCGTAACTGCTGACCGGGCTGGGCGTCCCGTGGAACTCGATCTCGGTCATCCGCCGGAGGTTCCACGGGCGGATGCCCGCCGGGGACGGAGCCTCATCGGGTTCCGAGGCGACCGAGCCTCGCGACAGCGGGAACCGTGGGCTGTGCGACGCCATGGGATCGTCCGAGAAGCCTGTGACGTCCAGCGTTGTGGTCACGATGATCATCTCCAGTTCTGTGGATTGATTACTCATTACAACCGGCCGATTGCTGTAGCACGTCGGCGCGGAACTTTTCTCACTCGTGCGGTGATGAGGTCAGGTGTCGAGCTGGTGGGAGGACCACGCTGACGATGACCGCGGTCGTCCCGGCCATCTGGTGGACGAATGCCTGTCTCTGGCGCTCACCGTCTAGGGCGGCCGGTCTGACGGCGTCGAGGACCTCGTAGAGCGCGGAAACGATCTCGTCGGGCCGGTCGCTCCGGCGTCGGTGACGTTCAAGGAGATCAGCCGAGAATCCGCTGAGTGTCACGGCAATCGAGTTGCCGAGGAATAGAGGATCAGCTTCGGCGCTCGTCGCGACGGTACCGCCGGGGAGCATCCTCAGGGCGGGTCGTTCGTCCATCTCGTCCTCCGTTCTCGGGCCCCGGCTAGGGATGCGCCGCACCCGGCTGCCAGCCGGATGCGGCGCAAGTTGCACTATGCGCCCGCAGGCAGACCGCGAGCCGTGTCGTAGATCCAGCTACGGAAGTACGGCGAACTCGTGTAGACGGTCGGAGCCGCACCCGGGTACGGCGAGCCCGCGCGGCTGGCACCACCCACCAGCTGAGGCACGCCACGCACGTACTTCACAGCAGGGCCGCCGGAATCGCCGGCACCGGGGCCGTCCGTGCCGTTCGGGTTGCCAGTGCAGATCTCACCGGCGGACTGCTTGGCTTCCGCGCACCGGGCGGGCGGGACCACCTTGGTGGAGAGCCGCTGCAACTGCGTCGGAATGGTGGGCACGGGGTCCGGCGTGTCGTCGCCCCAGCCGAAGAGCTCCACGCGGTCGCCCGGCTGTGCCTCGCGCGGCGCGAGCTGGATCGGCTGGAGGCTCACGAGATGATCGAGCTGCAACGCGGCCATGTCGCACACCTCGGGCTCAGGCTGCGGTTTCGCGCCCTTGCACTTGGGGCCACCCGGAGCGTTCCAATCCCAGCCTGGGTTCACCACGATCCGCGTGACCACGGCGGTCTCGCCGCCTTGGGTACGGTCGTGGGAGCCGACGCGCACGGAGAAGCGCTTGGCGCTGGTGGGGATGGGTAGCCCGCCGTTGAGGAAATGCTTGTTCCCGCTGGCTTTGGCCGCTCCGGCGGGCGGGTCGGTGACGCAGTGCGCGTTCGTGACGATCCAGTTCCGGAAGACCAGGGCACCTCCGCAGGTGTGGCGCGGTTCAGTGATTCCGTAGTCCGGGGCGGTGTACTGGAGCGACGCCATCCACGGCGTGGGGGACGTGGCGGGGTGCCCGCCCACGAGGTTCGGCTGGACGTCCGCGCTCGCCACGCTCGCACCCGCCGTAGCGGTAAGTGCGAGACCGGTTGCGGCGGCTAGGAGTTTGATTCTCAACAGTTCTCTTTCTCTTATGTGTTAACAGAACTCCGGCGGGTCTGGCTGTGCCGGAGGCTTAGATGATCGGATCGAAACCCGGTCAGTCCTGTGTTGAGGGAGTTGGCCGCGGAAAAGACCTTGCGAGCTTGGGCGCAGGTGGTGTCGGCCGGTCCTGAGCGCCTTCTCTGGTTTGACTTGTATCCGATCCGGGAACTGGTCGGCGATCTCTAACGGCTTCCCGAGGTCGCCCCTGACCCTTGGCATCTGCTGTGTGGCCTCGGTCCCCAGTGCGCACATCTCGTGCCACATGTCGAAAGCTTCGTCCCGCCAATGCTTGGTGTCTTCGCGAACTTCGTGAATCCTGCGCAATGCCCTGTGCGCGATGAACCCGGCGCCGACAAGCGAGACAAGCGCGCCGAGTGCCGGGAAGAAGAACACGGCGAAGGTAATGAACGCATCCTGATCAAACCCCCTAGTCATTGCCCGGCCTAGGCGCGAATCGGGTGTGCGCCACCGTCCAGGCGGTACGCGGCATACCGACGTGCAGCGTCGATCAACGACGGGTACTGGCTGTTCAACGTCCACAAACCCAGCAACGCAGCAGAGAACGCGTCCAAGGCCGTGGTGGACGCTTCCTTCCACGCGGGCACATTCGCAACCCAGCTCTCGGCCTGCTCAGGCGCGTGTCCGGCTTCCACCAGGCGCACCGCCAGCACCGCTGAGTCGACCCATGCCGGCGCTCGGGTCGCCCATGTCCAACCGACAATCCGCGGGCCACCTCGTCCTATCAGGACAGACGACTCACCGACGTCCGCGTTCGCGATACTAGTGCCAGCGGACAACACATCGAAGATGTACATCTCCGCATCGGCGAACACGTCGATACGCTGACGTTCCCAAGTGCTTCTCATCTTGTGTCGAAGACCCGCTAACGTCCGCCACGGAGCCTCCCGAGACCATCGCGCTCCGAGACTGTCGAAGTAACTGCTACCAGGGACCTCGCGCACGGCAAGCTCGGCCAACAGCAGCACAAGGGGATAGATATCGCCAGATCCCGGCGCAAGCCGGGCGGGGCGGCCGTCCACATGCTCGTACCCGGTCAGCGCCCACTCAGTATTAAGAGTGCGCCAGAGCAATTGCGGTGCAACCCGGGGAAGAAGTTTGTTCAACCTGAGTTCTTCCATGCGGGCGCGCGTTTGGCTGTGACTGTCCTGCAAGACGGCTTTCACAAAGACCGCTCCAACCTGAGTGAACACGGTGCCGGAGAAGTCGGCCGTTCCGTGTCCCGCTCGGTCCTCGACTCGTATCACCGTGCCGCCGACCTGGTTCTCCACCTCTTGGTGGACGTATGGCGGCAACTCCTCCCAGCGAAGCCGTCCCATCACACGACACCAGAATCCTGTTTCGTGCACATAAATCCTCCCGTGCCACTTCGCGCAAGATGAAGCGACCGAGAACCCAGGTTCGGGGTCACCGGGTCCCCGGTCGCAGTCCAGTTAGGAGAGAGGCCATTCCGCAATCTGGAGAATGGTGTCGAAAAGAAGATCAACGACAGTCATTTCAGGGGGCGGTTCTTGCCCCTTCGGCCATGGGAATCCCTCGCGGGTGTAGCGCATCGCGATCGAGGTCGCCATGGGTTCTGTTCGCAGGCCCACGAGATCCACGAACGCACCACTGTGTCGTTGAAAATATAGTTCGCGATCATCGTTTACTGCACCAGAAAACCGAAATCCCAATTTCGCCATTGCCAATAGGGCCAATGCGTCTCGGGTCGTCGGCGCATCAGGTGCGGTGCCAATGACCACGCCGCTAGGGGCGATTAGGACCGGCCGGGATTCCCGGGGTGTCCAGATCTCGCTGCTTAGCGTGGCCATCGTCTTACCTCCTGTATGGGAGGTCTGACGTTAGAAGTGGATCTGGTCAGGGTGTGTCCGGGTGGACACACCCCGCCACTTTCACCCGATCGGTGCAACTCCCATGCGATAGGCGAGGCCACGCAGGTCAAGCCCTCCAGCATCCCGGCGGGCGACGGTCAGCATGGAAGAGACGGCATCGCGGACGAAGGGATTGCTCCGGACCTGCTGGGGCGTCAACTCCTCTGCCTGCAAGATTGCCTGCATGCCCTCTACGCGCGTGCGCTTATCCTGGAGAAGTCCGCGACCAAGTTCCATCCAATAGGCACCCTGTCGGGAGACCGGAATGGCTTGCCACTCCACTCCGCGCGCAACCTCTGCGATTCCCGCACCCGCGCCCAGCTCGACGCCAATTGCAACCCGCCAGATCCCCACATTGGTTCGGCCGAAGTTCATAGTTCCGGCGCCCCAGTCGCTGTTCGCTAGATCTAGCGCGTCAGCCATGTCGCTGGCTTCGTCAAGGTGGGTATCGGCGCGCTCCTTGTCGCCTTGGGCTGCTGCTGCGAGGGCGGCCGTAAGGTGCGCCATCCCGCGGGATTCCAGGCGCGTGTCCTCCAGCTCAGCCGCCTTGACTGCCAGGTCGTACTGACGACGACGTGTCAGCGACGAGATGTACTGAGCCCTGGTCCAGGCGGCGACGCCACGCCATTCCGGGTCGTCGAGGAGTTCGGCCGCCACCATCACGCGCTCCGCGGCAAGGTAACCGAGATGGGCGGCCCCCAGAGCCGAGGTCACTCGGCCCGTGGCTTGATAAGTGCTGATCAGCGCTTTAAGCGCCTCGGCGCGACGCCGAGGATCTGCCGAGTAGATCAGGAAGTCGTGCATGAGGTCAGGGACTAGTGTCCCCATCTCAGCGTAATCGGAAGTCGGTCGTAGCTCGTGGACCAACCTGTTGAAGTCGCTGCAAGCGACATGCCACGGGCGCGCAGGGCGATCGTCTGGCACCTCGCCGGGCAACCACTCAGTGAGCGTGACTTCGATGGCCTCAAGAGAGGCATGCGCGGTGTTGCTTGAGGCGTCGACCGGGATAAACGGTCCGCCGGCCAACTCCGCTGGATGTATCCGGAGGGTCCGGGCAATGTCTTCGAGCATCCTCCGGCTGTCGACCGCTTTCTCGCCTCGCTCGATTTTGCCGAGGTGACCATACGAGATGCCAGATAGCTCGGCAGCCGCACGCAGGCCGAGGCCACGGTACCGGCGGATCTCACGGATACGCTGCCCGATTGGGATCTCATTGCCGTGGTCCACGGGGATCACCACCCTCACTCGCCAAAGTGCTCTCGGTACCCCATCGCCACCCCAGCCCGTCCGTCTGGGGCTACCTCGGCGAGGAGGTAGTACCAGGCTACCGTCACGCTGACCTCCAGCCGTTACATGTGCGTGGCCCAGGTCACCGGCGACGTGTTGTTGTCCATCCGATCATGTCTCGAACGAACTGCGCAGTGGTGTCTGTGAGTGATTGGTGGTTGCTGGCCTCGTCACGACCTCCGACGAACACGGCGGTCCCCAAGTACGCCTGCGGGGCACGACCCCAATGGGCTGTGAGCACCACGGCCGCGAACAGGTTCGTATCGTGGCTGTGCTCCACGGCGCCGCCTTGGCAGACGTACATTTCCAGGTCAGTGTCCAGGTGAAGCGACAACAACTCGGTGCAGCCGATAGCGCCACGGATACTCATGACCAGCCGGTCTGGTGGGACCGAACTCTCGATGATCTCGCCGGTTGGCGAGACGGCGAGGAACCGGACACCAGTCTCGTTTGTGTACACCCTGTCACCGTCGCTCATCGTTCGAGGCTTGGTCAACCGCGTTGCGCAAGTCGTTCGAGACACTGTTCCGGCTCAGAGCTTCGCCGCCTACCAAGTCTGAACAGCAGGAACCCCCGATGCCGCACGTCGGCACCGGGGGTTCCTTCATGAGAAGCCGCGTCTAGACGGCCTGGATGGTCCACCACCTCCGCAGCTCTCGGCTGTGGTTGAGCAGGAGGTGGCCTGGTACGACGTCGACCACGTACACCCCTCGGCAGAACACGCATGAGGTTCGGGCGCCGAGGCGGGCGAGGCCGTAGACGGACCGGCCTCGCCGTCGCGCGTCCTGTTCGGCCCGGACCCGGACGACGACGTTGTCCAAGATGGCCGCCAGAACCTTCAACTCGTGGTCGGCTAGACCCGTCACGCAGTCCTCGATCAGCGGCAGGTCTGCCAGCCGGAGCGCGGTCATGATCGGATTAGGCTCGCCCGAGCCGCCCTGGCAGGCTCGGGCGGTCACGCGTCCATTCCTTTCGCGGCGAGCCTCCGGACGCTGTCCCGCAGAGCTTCGACATCCACATCGGACTCTTGCGCGACGACCGTCCACTGCCAGGTGCTCCGCGAGACGTAGCCGACCTCGACTTCGTAGAGATCGCGCCCGTTCAGCTTGATGATGATCTTGCGGAACTTGGTGCTGGCGGGACCGAAGAGGAACATCAGTCCGTCCTCCATGCCGATGAGGTTGCGTGCGGAGATTTCAGCGCGCAGCGCTGCGCCAAGCTGGTCCCTGATCACATTGGGGTCCGCGTCCGCCATGCGGGTTTCACCAATCGACCGCCGAACCTCGTTCATGCCGCTGCCTTCCCCTGGTGCTTGCTCTGCCCACTGCTCGGTCAAATGGCCTTGTTCGTCGTATCCGAAGGTCCGGACGCGATCGAACGGGAACGCCAGGAACACCGGATAGCCGTTGATCTGGAAGAGCCGGAAGTCGCGGGTGATGCCGAGGAACCATTGGTCCGGCTTCCGGTCGGTCCAGAATTTGGGGCCATACAGGACTTTGCGGAACTTGCCGTCCTGAGGCGGCCGGTTGTGCCGCTGTATCGCGAGGTGCGGGCAGAGCGACAGTGCCGCGATCGCGCAGTCCTCGTGCATGGGCGGATCGCCGTAGGTGCGCAGGAACATCGACTGCGGGCCACCGAGGAACGCGACCTCCTGATCGAGTTCGTTGGCGCAGAGGCCACACAGTCCGCTTTGGGCGCTTTCGATTGCCCTCACGTCGCTGACGAGGGTGAAGTCCACGTGTACGTAGCCGTCTCCGTCCTCGTGCTCGTTCATCCATGGGATGGGCAGTCGCCTCTGCGGGTCGACGGGCCGCGCCGCTAGCGCGGGGGGTAGTGCCGGATGCATGTGATTCCTTTCGTGACTTGTCCGGGCCGTCCACAGTCCCCTGTGGACACCGCACGTCTGCCTCCCCAAAGAGAGGCAGACGGCGGAATCCACGCGGAACGGATCAGGACTGCTTGCGGAGCCTGGTCACCGTGGCGTGCACACGCTTGCTCGTCTCCGGGTCACCCAGCACTTCGACAACGGCGGCGTGCAGGTGTGACCGACAGCTGCGCCGCCCGCCGTCGCCGTTGTTGAAGTACGTGACGAAGTAGGCGGCCTCCTTGCCACAGGGTCTTTTCGTGTCCCAGAAGTGGGATTCGATCTCGCAGGATTCGGCAGGGATCGAGACCTGACTCATCGGTCGCCCCCGCCCAGGGCGACTGAGCCCATGCACCATGCCGGGCGGCACTGCTGTTTCTCGTTGGAGTAGGGGCATTTCATCCGGTCCAGGGTGACCGTCCATGTCTCACTGTCTTCGGCGAAGACGAAGACAGGCTCGCCCTCCAGGTCGGTCACGTGCTGGTCGCACCAGAAGCTGTACGAGCCATGCTGGACGGGCGCGATGTTGTCCGCGAACGAACGGAACAGGCCAGCGAGCTGCTGCCGAGGAACGGAACGGATTTCGAATCCCTGATCGTTGACGGTCGCCGCGTCTTCGAACCTGCCGCGTACCGTGCACCGGCCATCACCACGGTCGTGAACGGATCCGGTCAGGCTCATCGTGCCGCTTTCGAACGCGAACAGCTCGGGCGAGGTCAGATTGGTCTTCTCCGGCATCAGGACCACTCCCATCCCCGAAGATCACGAACGTCGACGTCCTTGCGCTTGACTTCGGTCACGAGGGAGCGGATGTATGTGCTTGCCAGATTGGATAGTGACGTGTCGTTGCCTGCACTGTCCGGGCAGCCGAGGAACACGGCGGTTCCGTAGTACATCTCATAGACGCCGTGGTTGAAGCCACCCACGACGATGGTGGCGTACTCGTTGGGCATGGGGAGCTGCACGAGCTTCCCTTCCTCGTTCACGTACATCGTGGCGTGTTGTCCACTGTGGCCGAGGCGAACGGCCTCGATGGTGTTGCAGTTGATTGTCGTGTACAGGGCCTTCAGCAGGCCGCGCCCCGACGTGGGGAACTGCTTCTCTTCGATCTCACCGTCCGGGGTGAGAACGAGACTATGGAGTTCGTTCACTGGACGACCTCCTCGACCTGCCACGCCCAACCGAGGCCGAACGCGTACAGCCCGTCGTCGTCGGGCTGGATGACCGCAGAGGGTTCATGCGGCATCTCCGGAACGAACACAAGGACGTAGCCGTCCGTCGTCCACTCGCAGATCGGGGAATCGTCGTCGTTCTCGGCGATCCCGTTCGTCCATGCCACGACCTGCTCGGCGATCGCCTTGGGGAACAACGGCTCGATGTTCTCGCCGATGCCCCGCGGGTCACGCAAGTACGCCTGGAATCGGGGAGTATCTGTTTGTCCCTCTATGTCGATGAACACGGTTGCTAGCACGACGATTGCCGTGCTGTCAGTGCAATTCATAGGTGTCCGGGTCCTGTTCTGTGTATGGGTTACGAGGACCCTCACGACCACATGATGAGCACCCCGCAGCAATCACGCGGGCCGTAGCGCGGGCGCGATGCGGCAAGCGTGGCTATGCGGGTATGTCAACGAAAAGCATGGTTGTGAAGGCTGTCCGGGCCTTGTACCCACCGTGTGGGCACACCTAAATCCTAGGTGCGCCGTCGCAAAACGGACAACAACCGCAACCCGAATGTCCGGACGCGGGGCCAATTTCTCTGATCGTGAAATGGGGACGGCCCCCGAGCGTGAGCACGGGGGCCGCCTGT
Source organism: Amycolatopsis sp. NPDC043889 (assembly GCF_056435645.1). Classification (NCBI taxonomy): domain Bacteria; kingdom Bacillati; phylum Actinomycetota; class Actinomycetes; order Pseudonocardiales; family Pseudonocardiaceae; genus Amycolatopsis; species Amycolatopsis sp. NPDC043889. Next base: position 208,717 of record NZ_JBWKEC010000008.1, on the reverse strand, counting down.
CGTACCCATACACAAATGGCCCGGACAGAGTCATTTACAGGATCCGACGGAAGACACTCTAGCGTGTCGGCCCTCCGGCGCGAAACCTACGTCTTAGCGAAGCTCGGCGTGAGGATCGCTCGATGACCTGTCGCGGTTGATCCACAGATGGGATTTCCCTGTACCCATGCCCTCAGCGGCCGGAGCGGCAGCACCTCGGGAGTCCGGCAAGCCCCGTCACCGGTGACTTGCCGGACCTCCCAATACGGGATCGCGAGAACGACGTGACCTCGTTTAACCTCTGTCCGGGCCGGATTACGAGATCCCCGCCGATGCCCCCTACAGCACTCGCGACCCCGACACCTCCGCCTTCACCAACCTGGGCTGGAGGTGCGTCTCAGATGCCCGACCGCCTTCGTGCTGGGTCAGGCGACGGCGGCCTTCCTGCCTTGCCGTTGCGTCGACGTCGCGGGCGGCGTCGCTTTCCTGGGGCGGTGCGCGCGAACTGTCGTTCCTGCCGATGCCAGGTCCTCCAGCTCGGCACGGATGGACACCTCGGTCGCGTAGGCCCGGCTGATCCTCACGCCCTTCGCGAGGTAGCCTTCCGCCTCCCTGTAGTCCGTGCGGTTGTCGAGTCGGACGTAGCTGATGACCCGTCCTCGCCGCAGGACGACGTGGAACCGCTCGCGCTTCTTAACCTTGCACCGGCTACACACGAACGTCTTGTCGTGCGTCGCCTCCGCGTCGTTGTACGCCTCCAGGAGAGGGACGTCGTCCTCATGCGGGAAGGCATGCCCCTTGCGGCATTTCGCGAACTTGGGATTGCTGCTCAGGTACTCGTCGGGGTCCGTGATTTCCCCGTCCTCGTGCAAGGTCATCGTGTCCAATCGCGTTCGTGCTCTGCTCATTTGGCCCGCCTGCGAGGCTTGCTACCCTTCGCGGCGCCTGACGAGGGGGGATGCTGCGCCAGGCCCTCCCATGAGGGTTCGGCCATCGTGGACCAGACCTTCTCGAACCAGCCCTCGTAAGCGGCCTTGGGAACGATTCCTCGGGTACCGAGGTCGTCCCACCCGTTGCGCTTCGCCCACTCCCGGACAGCACGGCGAGCCTCCGAGAAGCGCCGTGTCGTCTCCCGGCTCAGTGGTCGCGGCGGGTCCATCCACCAGGGCTGACCTTGCACGGGCACCGGCGTGATGGTCGGCAGCGGGCCACCGGAGCGGCCGTCGACCGTCACCTGCCCATCGTGGCCGGTCTCGTCGTCTTTCAGCCTGCGGGCAGCCTTCGTCCAGTACGACGTCATGGCGTCGAAACGCTCGACCTCGTCTGGCCGCAGCCACCGCGTGTACTGCTTGCGGTTGTACGTGAACGTGCGTTTCCGCCAGCCCGTCATCCACTCCGCGAAGTCGCTGTCGATCCTCGCGGCGTTTTCCTCACCAAGGTCGATAACGTAGGACCGGGCGCCCACCTCGAACGTCCGGGCCGTGGTCGCCTCGCGCGAGGAGTCCACGTCATCGACATAGGTGACGATGGTTTCGATCTTCTGTGCCATCTCTCTCCCGGCTATGTATCGGCGCCGTCTTGGCGGCGCTTCAGCTGGACCACGTTCTCCTGATCGCCCTGGTCCGAACTGGCATCGGCCACTGTGTCCGGACGAGGTGGATCGGAATGCGCCTGGTCGTACTGCCGGCGGATCTGCGCGGGAACTCGCCCGCGGGCGCTGACCGGCAGCTTGCGCCGTAGCGCCCACGCCCTGATCGTGGCGTCATCTGCTTCGTGGGGCTCTCCTCTCCCTCGATTGCGGAGCAGGCGGCAGACCACCCCAGCCTCGTCCGCGTCGAGATCGACTTCGTACATCGTGGCGGCCGTCGGGCCGCCTGGGGATGCGCGCTGGTCTTCGTCTTCGTTCATGAAGAGGATCAGCGCCCGGTGACGGGTCACCATGTGAGGCAACACTTCCTGTCGTGGTTCCACTCATTGTGTAATTCCATTGCGTTGCGAGGGGTAACTGGAGTTTTACAAGCCGATGATCAACCCGGCAACCGAATGACATTGAGGGACACGATCGGGTGATAAACGTCCTCTTTATGTATCTGGAGAGTAAGCAGCGCGACGGCCAGGGAAGAAGAATGCCATCGCGCTACTTACTTTCTCGCAGGTACTCCGAACGGAGCAGTTGTAACCAGATAAGGTCCGCTGATCGGATCACCCGATCGGCGGCATCGTCACGCCGCCACCTGCTCCGTCCGGCGCCTTGAATCGCAGGTCGACGGACTTGGCGTCGAACGCGTGACCAGTACGACCCACGGGCTTGATCGTCACCTCCATCAAAGTGCCGAGAACGAAGCGCCGGACACTCAACGGCTGCGAATTCCACAGCTGAGCCACGTCTTCCACTTCGATAAACTGAACGAGAGGGGAGTCCACGGCAGCCGCGTCCCGGATCTGCTGCTCGATCGCTTCCAGACGAAGAAGACCTAATTCGGTTCCTCTCAACATCTGAGATCGAGTGATCCGACCGCGAATGCGGTCCTCGGCGAAACCGTCCAGCTCGACCCGGATGACGTCCGCCTCGGCTCGCAACGCCCCCAGATCCACGGCAGGTGCCTTCTCGGCCTCATATACGAACTGCTCGACTAGCTTCCGGTCCCTCGCGATCCTCTGAAGAAGGGTCGCCTGAACCAAAGCGTCGAGATGGGCCGCATTCCGCGTCAGGTGCGAGCTGCGTTTGCACTTGTACCGGGGTGAGCGGTCGCCGATGCCCACATTGCACGTCGTGCCGTCCAAATGAATGCCGCAGCCGTAGATGCCCGAACCGAGCCAACGCGGGGGCCGTCCCGGAGGATTGGTGCGCCGCGCGGGATCCGTCAAGAGCCGGACGACGGCTTCGAATACCTCCGGTGCCACGATCGGCTTGCCGGGGAGCTTGCCGACCTTCTCTCCGTTGTGGACGAGGACACCCATGTTCCGTGGACGCAACAGCAGCTCGCGCAGCGCGCCCGCCGTCATCGGCAGCCCGGTACTTGTCAAGACCCCGGCGTCCCGCGCCTCGGCCGCGAGCGCCGCCAGGGTCCACGGCTTCTTCGTCTTCTTGTTCAACTGGAGAACGCGTGTGGACGCGTAGGCGAGCAGGTCGGCTTCGACCTCAAGCGGCGTGACCCCGTCCTCCTCGAACCCGAAGGGCCTGATGCCCCCGCCGTACTCGCCCGCAAGGGCCTTCCGCTCGCGCCCGAGGGAGACGCGGCGGGAGGTGTCCCGCGACGACTTGTTCGCGAACGCGACCATGGCCCTCGCGAGCGTGATCTCGGCGTCGGTCCCGCCGTCGGTGAGGGTCAAACTCCCCGTGAGGGACCTGACGTTGATCCTCTTCGCCTCGGCGACATCGATCAGGTCTTCGAGATCCCGCGGATCACGCAGCACCCGATCCAGGTCTTCGGCCAGGAGGCCATTCGCGACACCCGCTTTCAGGTCCCGCAGGATGCCCCTGTAGCCGGGTCGAATGACGCGCATCACAGTGGAGCCGTCGGGCAGGGTGACCTTGCGACGCTTGAACGCTGAAGCCGGTCGGGCCTTGCCGGTCTTCGGGTCGACGTCGTTCTCGACTACGACCTTCACGACTTGCCAGCCCCACCGGTCAGCAAGCTCGCGGAGCCTCCGCTCCCGGTCACCGAACGTGCGGCCGGTGCCGTCCTCGTTGAGATCCTCCTGACGCAGGTCAGAGAGCCTTAGGTAGATGATCGCTTGTGTAATGACTGTCCGGGTCATAACACGCACAGTCACAAACCTGGTGTGTCATAAACAAGTTGTCGGCCTAACCGTCCTTACCACTCACGAGTCAGGAAAGCAGGTTCACCAGCGCGTCACCGCGCGGCGTCCGGACCACGAGCACCACCTGACCCTCGCGATGCCGCTGGATCAACCCAGCCGAGACGAGCTGTTCGCAGTGGTAGGTCGCGGTGCTCGCGGCACAGGACAGCAGATTCGCGATCTCGCCCATCCGGGCGGGCTTTCCCAAGTGCCGCAACAGTTTCGCGCGGTGGGCGCCGACGACAAGGTCGAGTCCGTCGACACCGGGGGCCGGTTCGGGCTTGCCGCCGTCGAGCAGGCCGTCGAGTCCCGGCAGCGGGTAGCCGATCCAGATGGCGTCCTCTTCGTCGAGGTTGGACACCACCGAGCGGCTGCCCGCGAGCATCGGGACGAGGATCAGTTTGCGGCCACGGACGGTGTACTTCGCCGGCTCGGCGTCGGGCAGCAGCAGACAGCCGTTGCTGAACCGGAAATGGGGCCGCAGCAGGCCGAGCACCGCGTCGGTCCCGCCGCGGACCGAGGCGACGCCGATCCGTTCGATTTCGCGGTCGAGCAGGGGACGGGCCCTGCTCCAGAGGCTTTCGGTCGCCAGCCTGGTCGCGGTGAAGGCGTCCGCGAGCGAGGCGGCCCAGCGTCTCGGATGGTCGGCGGCCTGCCGCCACTGCGCGGGCACCCGATCGCCGAAGACCTCTTCCAGGCCTTTCAGGACGTCGGATTCCGTCAGCTCGCGCAGCATTTCCGCCTGGGCCGCGGCGGAACAGTCCTCGCCGGGACTGATCGGGACGATGAAGTCCGGCTGCACCGAGGTGCCGCGGCGGGCGAGTGAGCTCGCCGCACGGTATCCCTGCTCGGGGATCGCCGAACCCACCTGGCGGCGCCAGGCGGCGGGCAGGCCGCGGTCGTACCCGCCGACGACCTCGACGAGCATCGAAACCAGCGAGATGTGCGGGGAAACCGTCACACCGACCGGGATCGTGCTGGTGTCACCGAGTTCGAGCCGGGTATAAGAAGCCGGGGGCGGCGTCTCGCGCATCCGGTCGTCCCTCCTGGGAGTGGGCGTCGCAGCACGCGATGTTAGCGCCTCCGGTCAATACCCGGAATCCGGCCGGAAAACGACCGAAGGGCGCTTTCCCCAGGTCGGAAGCGGGGAAAGCGCCCTTCGGCCGGTGCGACGACTCAGCGGGCGAGTTGCTCATTCATGATGAGGAACGCGCCGAGACCGTGGAAATCGTTGGTGTTGCGTTTACGCGCGTAGTAATACGCCGTGTCGCCGACGTTGGTGCCTTCGGAGATGTTCGAGATATCGGTCAATCCGTCGGATCCGGTCGAAACCTGGGACAAAACCCCGCGGTAGCCCTTCGCGGCCACGGGCCGGTACTCGGCGCCGATGTAGCCGCGTTCCACCGCGCGGGAGAGCAGGAAGGTGTACATCGCCGAAGCCGAGGTCTCCAGCCAGTTGTCCTTGTCGCCGCCCCGGTCGACGACCTGGAACCAGCGGCCCGAAGCCCGGTCCTGCCAGCGGGTGTACCCCGCGGCGAGGAATTTCACGACGTCGACGAGACGACGGCGCCGCGGATGGTCGCGGGGGAGGATTTCGAGGAGGTCGATCGCCGTCATCCCGAGCCAGCCGATCGCGCGGCCCCAGTGGAATTTCGAATGCCGTCCGGGGCCCGAAGACCACGGTTCCGAGCCGTCTTCGTCGTAGGCGTGGTACAGCAGGCCCTTCGCGGGCTCCTTGAGCCGGTCGAAGTAGACGCTGACGTTCTTGGCGGCTTCTTCGTAGCAGTAGGCGGCATCGCCGAAGGTCTTGCCGTACAGGGCGAGGAACGGCTGCGCCATGTACACGCCGTCCGCCCACAGCTGCCCGACCCTGCTCGTGGCGTGGAACATCCCGCCGTCGGACGTCCGGGGATAGGACGGGAACCGGGCGCGCAACTGATCCGCCGCGGTCTTGTACTTCGCCTGCCCGGTTTCGGTGTATAGCAAGGGGAACATCTGCCCGGAGCGCATCGCGTCCAGATTGGTGAAAGTATTGGAGATCCCGCTCTCGGTGACGAACCGGTCGTACCAGGCGAGGATGTAGCCGAGGTAGGACCTCTCGCCGGTGCGCCGGTACACCAGGTACTGGCCGTAGAGGTAGAGGCCGCGGGTGTAGCCCCAGCCGCCGAGGGTGGCCGGGGTGTGACGCTTCATGGTCGAGTCGACGACGGCGCGCGACCAATCCACCGGAGCCGCGGAGGCCACGCCAGGCAGGGCGAGCGCGCCGAGGGCGCCCGCGGTTCCCGCCAGCACCGTGCGCCGGGAAAGCCGTGCCACGCGAAGAGGATCTGGGGACATTCGAAGCCCTTCCTGCGCCGGGGCAACCGGGGGAGTGAGTGGCCGGGATGCCGATCCGCCGTCCGCCGGCATCCCGACCAGCCTTGGGGCGGAACTTCCTTGTGGGACAACGTGTACCCGGGTGTTCGATGGCGAGTCAAGAGAGATCCGATCTCTTACGTCATATATCAGATATGCCACTCGAATGGGCGCTCCCGGTCGCCGGGACGGTCCCGGTGGGCGGTACTCACCGGGCGGGCGTCCGCTCGCCTACGATCGGTGCGTGAACGAGCTGACCTTCCGCGGGCGCCGCGTCGCCCGGGACCGCGCCCTGGTCATGGCGATCGTCAACCGTACCCCCGACTCCTTCTACGACAAGGGGGCGACCTTCTCGGATCCGGACGCGCTCGCCGCCGTCGCCAGGGCGGTGGCCGACGGCGCGGACATCGTCGACATCGGCGGAGTCAAGGCCGGCCCCGGCGCGGAGGTCGGCGTCGAGGAAGAGATCCGACGGGTGGTCCCGTTCGTCGAGCGGATCCGCGAACTGCACCCCGGCCTGGTGATCAGCGTCGACACGTGGCGTCACGAAGTGGGCAGGCGCGCGGCCGAGGCGGGCGCGGACTTGATCAACGACACGTGGGCGGGAGCCGATCCGAAACTGGCCGAGGTCGCCGCCGAGTTCGGCACCGGCTACGTCTGCTCGCACACCGGGAACGCCGTCCCGCGGACCCGTCCGTTCCGGGTGCACTACCCGGACATCGTCGCGGACGTCGTCGCGGAGACCACGGCGCACGCCGAAGCCGTGGTCGCGCTCGGTGTCCCGCGTCAAGGGGTGCTGATCGATCCGACGCACGACTTCGGCAAGAACACGTGGCACAGCCTGGCGCTGCTGCGGCACGCGCGGGAACTGGCGGACACCGGCTGGCCGGTGCTGATGGCACTGTCCAATAAGGACTTCGTCGGCGAGACGCTCGGCGTGGAACTCGCGGAGCGGGTCGACGGCACGCTCGCCGCGACGGCCTGGGCGGTGGCCGAGGGAGCCAAGGTGTTCCGGGTCCATGAGGTACGGCGCACTCGTCAGGTGCTGGAGATGGTCGCGTCGATCCAGGGGACGCGCCCGCCCGCGCGCGCTATCCGAGGGCTGGCCTAGCCGTCCAAGGGGATGACGGCCGAAACCGTGGTGCCCGTGCCGGGTTCGCTCGCGACGGTCAGTTCGCCGCCGAGCGCGCGGACCCGGTCACGGAGGCCGTGCAGCCCGGAGCCGCCGCCGATGTCGGCCGTGCCGGTGCCGTCGTCGTGGACGTCCACCCGCAGGCCGTCGTCCTCGACGCGGATGCACACGCGGACTTTCCCCGCTCGCGCGTGTTTCAAGGCATTGGTGACGGCCTCCGAGACGACGAAATACGCCGTCGCCTCGACGGCACCGCTGAGCCGTGGCACGTCCGCGTCCGCGAGGTCGACGGCGAGCGGGACGCGGTCCAGCAGTGACCGGACCGCGGGGATCAGCCCGGCCTCGGTGAGGATCGCGGGGCGGAGCCCGCGCGCGAGTTCGCGCAGTTCGGTGACCGTGGCCTGCAGTTCGTCGATGGTGCTTCGCAGCAGTGTCGCGACGGCGGGGGTGAGCTCACTCCCGAGCCGGCGCTCCGCCATCCGCAGCAGCAGGACGACGCTGACCAGGCGTTGCTGCGCGCCGTCGTGCAGATCCCGCTCGACCCGTCTCCGCTCGTCGTCGGCGGCGGCCACGATGCGGGCACGGGAGGCCTGGACCTCGACGAGGCGTTCCTCCAGTTCCGCGGCGAGCCGCTGGTTGTCCAGCACCAGCCCGGCGGCCGCGTTGAGCGCGTCGATCGACCGGCTGTCCTTCCACACTTCGTCGTCCTGCACGAGCGCGGCCAGCCCGGTGCCGTCGCGTTCCAGCAGGAGCCGGATCATCTCCGCGTTGCCGACCCGCGCCCGCAGCACCCCGATCAGGAACGTCAGCGGCCACAGGCAGAACGAGATCCGGTAGACGTCCAGCAGCGGTTCGGAGAACGGGTGCCCGGAGCCGAGCGCGCTGCCGACCGTGGTGCTCAACGCGCCGACCACGGCGATCGCGAGGACAGGGGAGAGCAGTCGCCGCTGCGGAAGCCGTCCGGTGAGCCAGCGGTAGAGCAGCACCACCACGACCCCGCCGCCGATCAGCGCACCGACGAGCTCCAGCAGCCGTTTGACCAGCTGTTCGGCCTCCGGCGAAGCGGCGACCGCGGCGAGGTTCTTCGGATCGTCGTTGACCAGCAGACCGAGGACGGCCGACCCGAAGACCACGGCGTACGCGGAGAAGGCGAGCACTCGTTCGGAGTGTGACCGGAGCTTCCCGTGCGGGAAGGCGAGCACGAGATGCGCGATCACCGGGCTGGACGCCGCGGACAGCGCCAAACCCACCGTGTGCACCAGCGGTTGGTCGGCGAATTGCAGGTCCTCGGCGAACAACGCGAGCCCGGCCAGCGCGATGAGCAGGCCGATGGGGTTCGAGGCGCGGCGTACGTGCGCGATGGCGCCGGCGAGGAGGAAGAGGAACCCCGTCGTCGTGGACAGGGTGGTGTCGAGCACGGTGTGCGTACCGTCGGCGATCTTGAGCGTCGACGCGACGACTCCCATCCCGATCCCGGCGGTCAGTACGCCCGCCATCGCGACGGTACGAGGGTGCGTCACCACTAAGCGTGATTCGTCCGTTCGGCTCGAACCGTTACACCGTTCCTGAAACGTGGAACAGGAGTTCCGTCTGGTGTCAAGGATTCTCAGCATCTTTCCCGTCATTCGGATGGCGATGCAGGCACGTGGGTGAACATGCGACTCTCGCGCCACCACCCGAGCCAAGTCGTACCCTCCGAAAGGCGACCCTTCCGTGCGCACCCACCACAGAACCCGTTTGCTGGCCGCGGCCTTCGCCGCCTTGACCTTGGCCAGTGGGATCGCCGGGTGTTCGCGTGCCGATCGGGGCACCGAAGTGGAGCAGAAGAGCCAGGGGGCCGCGGCCGAGGTGCGCGTCGGGTACTTCCCGAACGTGACGCACGCGCCCGCGCTGATCGGGACCAAGAACGGCTTCTTCGCCAAGGAACTCGGCTCGACGAAACTCACCACCCAGACGTTCAACGCCGGCCCCGAAGAGGTCAACGCGCTGCTCGGCGACTCGCTCGACATCGCGTTCATCGGCTCCGGCCCGGCCATCAACGCCTTCACCAAGTCCAAGGGCGCCATCCAGCTGGTCTCCGGCGCGGTCACCGGCGGCGCCCAGTTGGTGGTGAAGCCGGAGATCACCGCGCCGGAGCAGCTCGCCGGAAAGAACATCGCGACGCCGTCGCTGGCGAACACCCAGGACGTCGCGCTCAAGAAGTTCGTCGCCGAGAAGAAGCTGCCCGACGTCAAGGTCACGAACCTCGACAACCCGAAGACGTTCGACGCCTTCAAGAAGGGCGAGCTCGACGGCGGCTGGCTGCCGGAGCCGTGGTCCTCGCGGCTCGTGCTCGACGCGGGCGCGAAGGTCCTGCTGGACGAGAAGACGCTGTGGCCGGAAGGCAAGTTCCCGACCACTGTCGTGATCGTCCGCAGGGAGTTCCTTCAGCAGCACCCGGAGACCGTCACCGCCATCCTCAAGGGTGAACTCGCCGCCATCGAGTGGGCGAAGACCAACCCTGCCGAGGCGAAGAAGGTCGTCAACGGCGAGCTCAAGGCGCTCGCGGGCAGCACCCTGAGCGAGACCGTTCTCGATCGCGCGTTCTCCGGCATCGAACTCGGCATCGATCCGGTGGCGTCGACCTTCAGCCAGCTCGCGCAGGACTCGGTGACCGCGGGTGTGGTGAAGTCCGCGGTGGACCTCAAGGGGTTCGCCGATTTCGGCCCGCTCAACGCCGTGCTCTCCGAGCAGGGCGAGCCCGGCGTGAACGCGCCCGGGCTGACGAAGTGACCGGAGGGGATCAGCGATGACGACCACCTTGGAGCCCGGCCTGTCCACCGGTGTCGCCGTGCGCCTCGACGGGGTGCGGAAGGCTTTCGGGCCGACCGGCCGCGCCGTCGTGGCCCTCGACGGGATGGACCTGACGGTCGCCCCCGGCGAGTTCGTCTGCCTCCTCGGCGCCTCCGGCTGCGGCAAGAGCACCCTGCTGAACCTGGTCGCCGGTCTCGACCGGCCGACGTCGGGCTCGATCACCCTGGAGACCTCCCGGCCCGCGGTCATGTTCCAGGAGGCCGCGCTGATGCCGTGGCTGACCGCGGCCCGCAACGTCGAACTGCCGCTGCGGCTCGCCGGTTTCGGCCGGGCCGAGCGCCGGGAAAAGGCGGCCGAACTGCTCGAACTCGTCCGCCTCGGTGGCGCGGGTGACAAGCGGCCGCACGAGCTGTCCGGCGGGATGCGGCAGCGCGTCGCGCTCGCCAGGGCGCTGGCCGCCACCCTGCGTGTCGGCGGTGACCCGGAGCAGTCGCTGCTGCTGATGGACGAGCCGTTCGCCGCGCTCGACGCCATCACCCGCGACGTCCTGCAGGGTGAACTGCTGCGCGTCTACCGCAGCACCGGCACCTCGGTGCTGTTCGTGACCCACGACGTCCGCGAGGCCGTCCGGCTCGGCCAGCGGGTCGTGCTGCTTTCGTCGCGGCCCGGCCGGGTCGTGCGGGAATGGCGCGACGTCCAGGCCTCCGACGCCGAGGAGCTGACGCTGGAGATCACCGGTCACCTCCGGGAGGTGATCAGTACCCATGCCGCGGCTTGACCGCCCCGAAACCGCGGCGGAAGACGCCGACGAGGCCGTCGGCGCGGGGCTCGACTCGCTCGACACCCCCACCGGGGAGCGCCGGGAAAGCCGGGGAAAGCGATTCCTGCGCGGTTTCGTGCCGCCGGTGGTCTTCCTGATCCTGGTGATCGCGCTGTGGCAGGCGCTGTGGGCCGCCGCGTTCTGGCCGGAGGCCATGCTGCCCGCGCCGCTCGCGGTGTGGGACGAACTCGTCGGCATCACCGTCGACGGAGAGATCTTCGAGTTCGTCTGGACGTCGGTGCACCGCGCCGCGCTGGGCTTCCTGATCGGCGTGGTCATCGGGACACCGCTCGGGCTGCTGGTGGCGAAGGTCCGGGTCGTCCGGGCCGCGGTCGGGCCGTTCCTGACCGGGCTGCAGAGCCTTCCGTCGGTGGCCTGGGTGCCCGCGGCGATCCTGTGGTTCGGGCTGAACGACGCGTCGATCTACTTCGTGGTCCTGCTGGGTTCGGTTCCTTCGATCGCCAACGGGCTGGTCGCAGGCATCGACCAGATCCCGCCGATCCTGCCGCGGGTGGGCCAGGTGATGGGCGCGAGCAGGCTGTCGTCCGCGCGGCACATCCTGCTGCCCGCCGCGCTGCCCGGATTCCTCGCCGGGCTCAAGCAGGGCTGGGCGTTCTCGTGGCGTTCGCTGATGGCCGCCGAGCTGATCGCGCTGTCCCCGGCGCTCGGCAAGGGACTCGGCGCGTACCTGCACGAAGGCTCGTCGTTCAACAGCATGGAGGCCGTGATGTCGGCCATCTTCCTGATCCTGCTGGTCGGGGTCGGTATCGAGCTGGTGGTGTTCCGTCCGCTGGAACGCTCGGTCCTGCGTGCGCGTGGTCTCACCGCGTCCCTTTAGGACTTTGGGCAGGCTGATGATGTCGTTGCTGGTAGCCGGTTGTGGTTCTTCGCAATCGGTCGACGAGACCCTGGTGCCGCCGGAGGCCAGGGGCACCTTTCCGGTGACCGTCGAACACAAATACGGGTCGGCGACGGTCGGGAAACAGCCGTCGCGGATCGTCACGCTCGGCCTTTCCGACCACGACGCCGTGCTGGCGCTCGGGATCCGGCCGGTCGGCGCCGGCGACTGGTTCAAGGAGCGGCCGTACGGGAAGTGGCCGTGGACCCAGGCCCGCTGGGGCGACAAAGCAGCCGGAGATCGTCGGAGAACGGGACGACTACAACTTCGAGAAGATCGCCGCGCTGAAGCCGGACCTGATCCTCGCCCAGTACAGCGGGATGAAGAAGGAGCAGTACGAGAAGCTCTCGCGGCTCGCTCCGGTCGTCGCGCAGCCGCCGAAGTTCGAGGACTACGCGGCGCCCTGGCAGGAGACGACCCGGATGGTGGGCCGCGCACTGGGCCTTGAGCGAAAGGCCGAGGACCTGATCGCCGGGATCGACCGGCGGTTCGCGCAGGCGCGGGCCCAGCATCCCGGGTTCGCGAAGCTGTCGATGGTCGTCGCCGACACCTTCGAGGCGGGCAAGTTCTCCGCGTTCACCACGACCGACCCGAAGATGATCTTCATGACCGAGCTGGGCTTCCGGCCCTTCGAACCGGTCAAGGCGCTGAGCAAGCCGGAGAACAACGTCGTCGAGGTCTCGTCGGAACGGTTCGATCTGTTCGACGCGGATCGCCTGGTGTGGCTGAACTCCGACGTCGGCGCGGAGGCCAGGATCCGGGCCGATCCGGTGTACCGGAAGCTGAAGGTGTCGGCGGACAAGCGGGATCTGTTCATCACCTACGAGAACCCGCCGGTCGGGGCCGCGATCTCGTTCAACACCGTGCTGAGCATCCCGTACGCGATCGAGCAGCTGGTGCCGAAGCTGGCAGCCGTCGCCGGCTCCTGACAGTTCAAGGTCGACCTCGCGTCTATGAAGGAATTGGGACATTCAACGTCCCAGTTCCTTCATGGACGGCCCCGGTGTGGCGCCTGGCCCGGCCACTCGCCAGACGTTGCGAAGGCCACAGTGATGCCTGACGTCCTGTGGCTTTCGCGACACCCTGTCGCCGGCTCCTGAGCGTTCACCTTCCGGAGGTGGCAAACCTACGACACCGTAAGTTACGGTGTCGTAGGTAGGCGTTTTCCGTACCCTGGAAGGACGAAACGCATGGCGGTCCCCGAAACCACCCGGCTGATGCTCGAACTCGAAGGGACGGTCGAGGAGAACCTCAACCGGCATCTCTCGGTCGCCAAGGAATGGATGCCGCACGAGTTCGTGCCGTGGGACGAGGGCCGCAACTTCGCCGACCTCGGCGGCGAAGCGTGGGATCCCGAGCAGTCGCGGGTGTCGCCGATCGCGCGGACGTCGTTGGAGGTCAACCTCCTCACCGAGGACAACCTGCCGAGCTATCACCGCGAGATCGAGCGCGCCTTCGGCCGCGACGGCGCGTGGGGTACGTGGGTGCATCGCTGGACCGCCGAAGAGGGCCGCCACGGGATCTGCATCCGCGACTACCTGCTGGTGACGCGCGCGGTGGACCCGGTCGAGCTGGAGCGGTCGCGGATGCAGACCATGCAGGCCGGGTACGACAGCGGCGACAAAGAGCTGCTGAACGTCTTCGCGTACGTATCCTTCCAGGAGCTCGCGACGCGGATTTCGCACCGCAATACCGGGAAGTACACGCAGGATCCCTTGTGCGAGAAGCTGCTCGCGCGGGTCGCGATGGACGAGAACCTGCACATGCTCTTCTACCGGAACCTGGTGCAGGCGTCGCTGGAGCTTTCACCCGACGCGATGATGCGCGCCATCACCGACGAGGTCGTCCAGTTCCAGATGCCGGGCGCGGTGATCCCGAGCTTCGTGCGGAAGGCCGCGCTGATCGCGAAGGCGGGGATCTACGACCTGCGCATCCACCACGACGAGGTGATCTGGCCGTTGCTGCGGCAGTGGAAGATCTTCGAGCTCGAAGGGCTCGGCGAGGTGGGGGAGAAGGCACGGGACGAACTCGACCAGTTCCTGAAGGCCCTCGACACGCAGGCTTCACGCTTCGAGGAGCGCCGCGCGGCCGCTGAAGCCCGCGCCGCCGCCCGACACGCGTGACCCGGCCCCAGTCACGTGAGTTCCGCCTCCAAGCACGCGAGATCCGGCGGCCGTCACGCGTGTCCCGCCGGACGACACGCGTGATCAGATGGCCAACTCGTGTGTCGTCCCTCTGATCACGTGAGCCGGCCGCCGGATCACGCGTGATCGCGGGCGGAACTCGCGTGACGGAAGCCGGATCTCGCGTGTTTGAAGACGGAACTCGCGTGACGGCCGTCGGGGAGGACTAGCGCGAGCGGCGCGAGCCGGCGCGGGTCCCCGAGGAGAACGCGGCGGCACCACCGCGACGGGCCGGAGCGCCGCCGGACTGGTTCCGCGAGGACTGGGACTTCGTGGCACCGGAGCCGCGGCGCGGCTGCGACTCGGCGGCACCGTGACGCCCTTGACGACCCTGGCCGCCGCCCTTGGGCGCGCCTTCGCGACGTCCGGTGCTCTCGGCCGCGCGACGGCCTTGGCCGGCGGGAGCGCCGCGGCGGTCGCCCTCGGTACGGGGCTGACGCGAACGGCCGTCGGAAGAGCCGCCGCGACGGCCGCCACCGGAAGCTCCACGGCCACCGGCGGAAGGACCTCGGCCACGGCCACCGCGGCCGCCACGTCCACCGCTTGCCGGACGGTCTTCGTCGTCGCCCTTGCCCGGGATGGCTTCACCGCTGGCGCTGACGCGCTTCGGCCGCGTGTCCACGATCGGCCGTCGCGGCGAAGCGGTGAACGAACGCTCACCGGGCGCCAGTTCCGACAGCAGCGGGTGGCCGGGGCCGAGCTGCGTCGTGGTCGGCTTGATGCCTGCCTTGCGGGTGAGGTCGCGGACGTCGCCGACCTGCGCGTCGGTCATCAGCGTGACGACGGTGCCGGACGCGCCGGCCCGCGCCGTCCGGCCGGAGCGGTGCAGGTACGCCTTGTGCTCGACGGGCGGGTCCGCGTGGATGACCAGCGTGACGTCGTCGACGTGGATCCCGCGCGCGGCGATGTCGGTCGCGACCAGCGTCTTCGCCGCGCCGGAGGCGAACGCCTCCAGGTTGCGGGTCCGCGCCGTCTGGCCGAGGTTGCCGTGCAGCTCGACCGCCGGCACGCCGGAGGCCATGAGCTTGCGCGTCAGCTGCTTGGCGCGGTGCTTCGTCCGGGTGAACACCAGCGTGCGGCCTGGGGCGGCGGTGAGGTCGATCAGCACCGGCAGCCGGTGGGTCTCCTCCAGGTGCAGCACGTGGTGTTGCATCGTCGAGACCGGCGACTGGGCCGAGTCGACGCTGTGCGTGACCGGGTCGTGCATGAAGCGCTTGACCAGCACGTCGACGCCCGCGTCGAGGGTCGCGGAGAACAGCAGGCGCTGCCCGCGCTCCGGGGTCTCGGCCATGATGCGCCGGACGTCGGGCAGGAAGCCGAGGTCGGCCATGTGGTCGGCCTCGTCCAGCACGGTGATCTCGACGTGGTCGAGCTTCGCCTCGCCGGAGCGCATGTGGTCGGCGAGCCTGCCGGGGCACGCGACGACGATGTCGACGCCGTCACGCAGCCTGGTGATCTGCGGGTTGGGGCTGACGCCGCCGAAGATCGTGGTGACCTTGAGGCCGAGCGGTTTGGCCAGCGACAGGAACGAAGCCTCGATCTGGGTCGCCAGTTCGCGCGTCGGCGCCAGGACCAGGGCACGCGGGCGGCCGGGGCGGCGGCGGGTCGGGCCTTCGGCGAGCCGGGCGAGGACGGGCAGCACGAAGCCGTACGTCTTGCCGGAGCCGGTGCGGCCGCGGCCGAGGACGTCCCGGCCCGCCAGCGAATGCGGCAGCGTGGCGGCCTGGATCGGGAACGGGCTGGTGACGCCTTGTTCGGCGAGCGAGTCCACGAGGGTCTTGGGCAGGCCGAGTTCGGTGAAAGTAGGTGTGCTCATAAGCGTGTGGGCGCGAAGCGCGCCCTGGTATCTCCGTAAGGATAGAAACGGTTGTCCTGCCCGGCGCAGACCTCGGGGGCCGCGGCGCGTGGTCTTCGACAACGAAACGCGGCCCGAGGCAGAACTGAGCGGACCGCGTCGTCCAGTGTACTGGGTCGTGATCTCCCGGGCTACGTGATATCGCCCGCACCGGTCCGGTGATGTTCGTCGGTTCGGACGAGCCGGGCGCGGCGTCGCGGTGAAACGCTGACCTGACCGGACGAAAGGGGACACGGGTGTCGAACGTTCAGGATCTGCAAGGGGTGCTCGACGAGGAGGCGCGTCGCGCGAGCGTCCCCGGAGCGGTGGTGGGGGTGACGCACCGCGGTGAGGAGTCGGTGTTCGCCACCGGAGTGTCCAGTGTGGACACCGGGCTTCCGGTCGATCCCGGCACGTTGTTCATGATCGGCTCCACCAGCAAGACCTTCGCCGCGGCCGCCGTGCTGGCCCTGGTCGAAGACGGTGTGCTGGACCTGGACAGGCCGGTCGTCGAGTACCTTCCCGATCTCCCCTTGGCGGATCCGGTGGCGCGGAAGACGGTGACCTCGCGTCATCTGCTCACGCATTCGGCCGGTTTCCTCGGCGACGTCGACTTCACCACCGGGTGGGGTGACGACGCGCTGGCCCTCGCGATCGCGAAGTTCGGCGACCTGCCGCAGAACTTCCCGCCCGGCGAGGTCTTCTCCTACTGCAACGCCGGATTCCAGCTGGCCGGCCGGGTCGTCGAGGTGGTGGCGGGCGAACCCTTCGAGGACGTGGTCCGCGCCCGGCTGCTCGACCCACTCGGTATGACCGAGTCGTATTACTTGCCGTGGGAGGTGCTCACCCGCCGTCACGCCGTCGGACACGTGCTGCGCGACGGTGAAGCGGCGGTCGAGCACACCGTGGGCCTCACCCGTGCGGACAGCGCGAGCGGCGGGCTGTGGTCGACCGCGGGCGACCAGCTGAAATGGGCCCGGTTCTTCCTGACCGGTGAGGCCGAGGGCGAGCCTCCGATCAGCGAAGCCACCCGCGACCTCATGCGCGCGCCGCAGCGCAGGGCCGCGCTGCGGTTCGAAGAGGTCGGGCTCAGCTGGCTGCACACGACCCACGGCGCTGCCCGGCTGGTCCGGCACGGCGGCAACGTGAGCAACCTGCAGCTGTCGGAGTTCGTGACCGTGCCGGAGGGGGATTTCGCCGTCACGGTGCTGACCAATAGCGCGGGCGGGTCCGCACTGGGCGCGAAGGTCGTCGACTGGTGCCTGGAGCACGTGGTCGGGCTGCCTCCGCTCACGAGCCCGCCGCCGGTGCCGCAGCCGGACATCGCCGAGTACCTGGGCCGCTATCAGACCGGTGACCTGGCGTTCGTGGTCAAGGACCGGGACGGCGCCCTCTGGGCCCAGCTGGTCGCCGACGTCGAGGGCTTTCCCTCGCCACCGCCGTTCGAGGCCGTTTTCGTGGGCGGCGACGCGATCGCCCCGGCCGCGGACACCCGCAAGCCCACCGCCCGGTTCCTGCGCGACGAGCGTGGACGGGTGACTTCGGTCGAGTTCGGTGGCCGGACAGCGAAGCGAGGCGCTACGGTTACCGGGTAGTAACTTCGGCTGACCAGGAGTGACCATGAGCGAAAAGGCGACCGCGTTGTTGCTGAACCCGGGTGGGTACGACCCACGGCAGTTCGACCCGGAGACGCGTCGCCTGCTGCGTGCCACCATCGAGTGGTTCGAACAGCGTGGCAAGCGCAAGCTCGTCGAGGACTACCACGACCGGACCTTCTACGCGGACTTCATCGAGTTCGCGGGCAAGGAAGGCCTGTTCTCCACGTTCCTCACTCCTGGCGCCAACGCCGAGGGGAATCCCGACAAACGGTGGGACACCGCGCGGGTCGCGGCCCTGTCGGAAATCCTCGGCTTTTATGGCTTGAACTACTGGTATCCCTGGCAGGTCACCATCCTCGGCCTGGGGCCGGTGTGGCAGAGCGCGAACGAGGCCGCCCGCAAACGCGCGGCGGACTCGCTCGCGGCCGGCGGCGTCGCCGCGTTCGGACTGTCCGAAAAGGAGCATGGGGCCGACATCTACTCGTCGGACCTCGTGCTCACCCCGGACGGCAAAGGCGGCTACCGCGCGAACGGGTCGAAGTACTACATCGGCAACGGCAACTGCGCCCGGACCGTGTCCGTGTTCGGCCGCATCGACGGTGTCGAGGGCCCGGACCAGTACGTGTTCTTCTACGCGGACTCGGAACACCCGAACTACCGCGTGGTGAAGAACGTCGTGCCGTCGCAGATGTACGTCGCCGAGTTCGAGCTGAACGACTACCCGGTGTCCGAAGAGGACATTCTGCACGTCGGCGCCGACGCGTTCTCCGCGGCGCTGAACACGGTCAACATCGGCAAGTTCAACCTGTGCTTCGGTGGCATCGGGATGTCGACGCATTCGCTGTACGAGGCGATCACGCACGCGCACAACCGGGTGCTCTACGGCAAGAAGGTCACCGAATTCCCGCACGTGCGCCGGGAATTCGTCGAGGCGTACGCGCGGCTCGTCGCGATGAAGCTGTTCTCCGACCGTGCCGTGGATTACTTCCGCAGCGCGAACGCGGACGACCGCCGGTACCTGCTGTTCAACCCGATCACCAAGATGAAGGTGACCACCGAGGCGCAGAAGGTCATCGGCCTGGTCGCGGATGTGGTGGCGGCCAAGGGATTCGAGGCCGACACCTACCTCGCGATGGCCAAGAACGACATCGACGGCCTGCCGAAGCTGGAAGGCACGGTGGCGGTGAACCTCGCGCTGATCGCGAAGTTCGTGCCCGCGTACCTGTTCGCGCCGCAGGCCTACGAGCCGGTGCCGACCCGTTCCGACGCGGCCGACGACGAGTTCCTGTTCCGTCAAGGCCCCGCGCGCGGCCTGTCGAAGGTGCGGTTCCACGACTGGCGTGAGGCGTACGCCAAGGCGTCCGCGATCCCGAACGTCGCGCGGTTCACCGAGCAGGCCGAGGCGCTGGTGAAGCTGTTCACCGAAGCCGCGCCGGACGAGGCGCAGCAGCAGGACATCGACTTCGGTCTCGCGCTGACCGAGCTGTTCACGCTGGTCGTCTACGGGCAGCTGGTGCTGGAGCAGGCCGAGATCACCGGGATCGAGACCGAGGTCGTCGACCAGATCTTCGCCATCCTGGTACAGGACTTCAGCCTCACAGCGATCGATCTGCACGGGAAGTCGTCCTCGACCGACGCGCAGCAGGCCCTCGCGCTGGCCTCGATCCGGAAGCCGGTCGTCGACGCGGCGCGCTTCGATCACGTGTGGTCGCTGGTGCGGGACCTCTCCGGTGCTTACGCCATGAACCCGTAAAGATCCGTGAAGGCCTCCTTCCCTACTCTCAGGGTAGGGAAGGAGGCCTTCACGGACTTCTGAGCCCTACTTGCCGAAGCCGGCCTTCCGGAGCGCGTCCGCCATGGCGCCGCCGCCACCGGAGTTGCCGCCGCGGTCCCGGCCGCCACCGCGTCCGCCCTGACCGCCACGCTGACCGCCGCCTTGGCGCTGACCGCCGCCCTGGCCGCGGTCACGACCACCGCCACCGCCCTGCTCACGAGCAGGCTTGCCGGGCTCGTCGTCCAGCCGCAGGGTCAGCGAGATCCGCTTGCGCGGCACGTCGACCTCCAGGACCTTCACCTTGACGATGTCGCCGGGCTTGACGACCTCACGCGGGTCCTTGACGAAGTTCTTCGACAGCGCGGAGACGTGCGCGAGCCCGTCCTGGTGCACGCCGACGTCGATGAACGCGCCGAACGCGGCCACGTTCGTCACGACGCCTTCCAGCCGCATGCCCGGCTTGAGGTCGCCGATCTTCTCGACGCCGTCGGCGAAGGTCGCGGTCTTGAACGCCGGTCGCGGGTCGCGGCCCGGCTTTTCGAGTTCGGC
The DNA here is from genome assembly GCF_056435645.1 of Amycolatopsis sp. NPDC043889. Lineage (NCBI taxonomy): Bacteria > Bacillati > Actinomycetota > Actinomycetes > Pseudonocardiales > Pseudonocardiaceae > Amycolatopsis > Amycolatopsis sp. NPDC043889. The sequence continues at coordinate 188,998 of NZ_JBWKEC010000008.1, read as the reverse complement.
GAGGATGTCGGTCACCGTCGGCAGACCGAAGGTGTCGTCGACGAACTCCGTGGGCTTCAGCGCCTGCAGTGTCCGCGAGTTGCCGATGAGCGAGCGGATGTCCGTGCCGGTCGAGGACAGGATCCGCCGCACCACCGGGTAGGCCTCCGGGTGCACCGAGGACGAGTCGAGCGGGTCGTCGCCGTCCGGGATCCGGAGGAAGCCCGCGCACTGCTCGAAGGCCTTGGGGCCGAGCCGTGCGACCTCCTTGAGCCCGCTCCGCGTCTTGAACGGACCGTTCTCGTCGCGGTGCGCGACGATGTTCTCCGCCAGGGTCGTCGTGATGCCCGAGACGCGGGTCAGCAGCGGGGCGGACGCGGTGTTGACGTCGACACCGACGGCGTTCACACAGTCTTCGACCACCGCGTCGAGTGAACGCGACAGCGAGATCTCCGACAGGTCGTGCTGGTACTGCCCGACGCCGATCGACTTCGGGTCGATCTTCACCAGTTCCGCCAGCGGGTCCTGCAGGCGCCGCGCGATGGAGACCGCGCCGCGCAGCGAGACGTCCATGCCCGGCAGTTCCTGTGAAGCGAACGCCGACGCCGAGTAGACCGACGCGCCCGCCTCGGAGACGACGGCCTTCGTCAGCTTCAGTTCCGGGTGCTTCTTGATCAGCTCGCCCGCCAGTTTGTCGGTCTCGCGCGACGCGGTGCCGTTGCCGATCGAGATCAGGTCCACCTTGTGCCGGGCGCACAGCGCGGCGAGTTCGGCGATCGACTGGTCCCATTTGTTCGCGGGCTGGTGCGGGTAGATCACGTGGGTGCCGACGACCTTGCCGGTCGCGTCGACGACGGCGACCTTGACGCCGGTGCGGAAGCCCGGGTCGAGGCCCATCGTGGCGCGCGTGCCCGCCGGGGCGGCGAGCAGCAGGTCCCGCAGGTTCGCGGCGAACACGCGGACGGCGTCGTCCTCGGCCGACTGGCGCAGCCGCATCCGCAGGTCGATGCCCAGGTGCAGCAGAATCTTCGTCCGCCACGCCCAGCGGACGGTGTCGCCGAGCCACTTGTCGGCCGGCCGTCCTTCGTTCGAGATGCCGAACTTGTGGGCGATGCGGTTCTCGTACTCGGTCGGCCCGGTACGCGGTTCCTCGGAGGGCTCCTCCGACTCCATGGTGAGGTCGAGGATCTCCTCCTTCTCACCGCGGAACATCGCGAGGATCCGGTGCGAGGGAAGCTTGGTGTAGGGCTCCGAGAAGTCGAAGTAGTCGGAGAACTTCGCGCCCTCTTCGGCCTTGCCGTCACGGACCTTCGAGGCCAGGCGGCCTTCCGCCCACATCTTCTCGCGCAGCTCGCCGATCAGGTCGGCGTCCTCGGCGAAGCGTTCGACGAGGATCGCGCGGGCGCCGTCCAGTGCGGCCTGCGCGTCCGCGACACCCTTGTCGGCGTCGACGAACACCGCGGCCGCGGCCTGCGGGTCGGTGTTCGGGTCGCTCAGCAGCCCGTCGGCGAGCGGCTCCAGGCCGGCCTCGCGGGCGATCATCGCCTTCGTCCGCCGCTTGGGCTTGTACGGCAGGTAGATGTCCTCGAGGCGGGACTTGGTGTCCGCCGCCATGATCGACGCTTCCAGCGCCTCGTCCAGCTTGCCCTGGCTGCGGATCGACTCCAGCACCGCGACCTTGCGCTCGCCGAGTTCCCGCAGGTAGCGGAGGCGTTCTTCGAGGGTGCGGAGCTGGGTGTCGTCCAGCATCCCGGTGACCTCTTTGCGGTACCGGGCGATGAACGGCACGGTCGATCCGCCGTCCAGCAGGTCGACGGCCGCCTTGACCTGCCCCTCGCGCACGCCGAGTTCTTCGGCGATCTTTTGCTCGACTGTCTGCAGGCCCTGCACGCTCACTCCCACGCTCCTGATTCCGCCCTCGGGTGCTCTCGGACCCTGCATTCTGCCGCTCGTGCCGAGCCGACTTTCGTATGGCCTCCTCTAACCGAACCCTTGACAGTTGTATTGGTCTGTACCATTTTGATGTGGCCGACATCACCCGTTCGTGGAGGCCAGTCGTGAAAGTGAAGCCGAAACACGCGTTCCTCGCCCTGCTGTCGTCACTGGCCGTGTGCCTGGGGGTGACTTTCGCGGTCTCGGGCAGCGCCTCGGCCGCCAACATCCTGACCAATCCGGGCTTCGAACTAGGCACCACGAGCGGCTGGACCTGCACCGGCGCGAACGCGGTGGTCACCACGCCGGTCCACTCGGGCACTCGCGCGCTCAGCGCCACCCCGGCGGGGCAGGACAACGCCCGCTGCTCGCAGAGCGTGGCGGTGAAGGCCAACACCGCGTACACGCTTTCGGCGTGGGTGCAGGGCAGCTACACCTACCTGGGTGTCACCGGCACCGGGACGGGTGACAAGAACACCTGGACCCCGGGTGGCGGCAGCTGGTCGCAGCTCTCGCTGAGCTTCACCACCGGCGCGTCCACCACGAGCGTCGAGATCTACCTGCACGGCTGGTACGGCCAGCCCGCGTACTTCGCCGACGACGTGAACCTCGACGGCCCCGGCGGCTCGCCGACGACGACCCCCACCACGCCGACCACGCCCACGACCCCGACGACCACCACGTCGAACCCGCCGACGACCACGACGAGCACCCCGCCGACCGGGAACCTGCCGAAGCACGTGATCACCGGCTACTGGCAGAACTTCTACAACGGCGCGAAGGCGCTCAAGCTCGCCGACGTCCCGACGAAGTACAACATCATCGCGGTGTCCTTCGCCGACGCGACGGCCACGCCGGGCGCGGTCAGCTTCACCCTCGACTCCGGGCTGTCGAGCCAGCTGGGTGGCTACACCGACGCGCAGTTCAAGGCCGACATCAAGACGGCGCAGGCACGCGGGCAGAAGGTCATCCTGTCCGTCGGCGGCGAGAAGGGCACGATTCGCGTCGATTCCGCGGCCGCGGCCACGAACTTCTCCAACAGCATGAAGTCGCTCATCGCGACCTACGGCTTCGACGGCGTCGACATCGACCTGGAGAACGGCGTCAACGCGACCTACATGGCGCAGGCGCTGCGCAGCATCCACGCGGCGGGCGGCTCGATCATCACCATGGCGCCGCAGACGATCGACATGCAGAGCCCGGCGGCGGAGTACTTCAAGCTGGCGCTGAACGTCAAGGACATCCTGACGATCGTCAACATGCAGTACTACAACAGCGGCACGATGCTCGGCTGCGACCAGAAGGTCTACTCGCAGGGCACGGTCGACTTCCTCACCGCGCTGGCCTGCATCCAGCTGCAGAGCGGTCTGCGCGCCGACCAGGTCGGGCTCGGCCTGCCCGCCTCCGGCTCGGCCGCGGGCGGCGGCTACCAGGCGCCCGGCAACACGGTCAACGCGCTGAACTGCCTGGCGAAGGGCACGAACTGCGGTTCGTTCAAGCCTTCGACGACGTACCCGGCGATCCGGGGCGCGATGACCTGGTCGATCAACTGGGACGCCTCGCAGGGCTACGCGTGGTCGAACACGGTGAGCGCGGGCCTGGCAGGCCTCCCGTGACGATCCGCTAGACCGGGGCGGGTGCCGACGTCGCGCGGGCGGCGGCACCCGCCCTTTCCACTTCTTCCCCCCTACGCGTTTAGTCCTCTGGATGCGGTAGTTCGCCCTGCGAACTACCGCATCCAGAGGACTAAACGCGTAAGGTCAGAGCGGGGTGAGGGGGAGCCGGAGGGCGGCAGGGGCCTCCGGAGGGACGACGGGCTTCAGCGGGGCGACAGGGGACAGGCGCCGGTAGGGGGAGCCGAGCGGCGGCCGCGGGTCGGCCTCGCCTTTGTTGGGCCACAACGACATCGCGCGCTCCGCCTGCGCGGTGATGGTGAGCGACGGGTTCACCCCGAGATTCGCCGAAATCGCCGAACCGTCCGCGATATGCAGCCCGGGATGACCGTGCACGCGCTGGTACGGGTCGACGACGCCGGTCTCGGCGCTGTCGCCGATCGCGCAGCCGCCGATGAAATGCCCCGTGATCGGGATGTTCGCCAGATCCGTCCACGCGCCCTGCGCCAGCCCGCCGATCTTGTCCGCCACCCGTCGCGTGACCTCGTGCCCGGCCGGGATCCACTCCGGGTTCGGCTCGCCGATGCCCTGTTTCGTGGTCATCCGGCGGCCGAAGAGCCCGCTTTTCGTATACGTGGTAACGGAATTGTTCAGCGTCTGCATCACCAGCAGCCCGACCATCCGCTCCGACCACCGTCGCGGGTTGTGCAGCCGCACCAGCTGCCGCCGGTTCCGCCACAGTTCCCGCGCGCCCAGCACCCACCTGCGTTTTCCCGGCTCGGCGTCGACGAGCACCGTCGTCAGCAGGCCCATGAAGTTGCTGCCCTTGCCGTAGCGCACCGGCTCGACGTGCGTGACGGCGTCGGGATGGATCGACGACGTGATCGCGACGCCGCGGGTGAAATCGGTGTCCTTTCGCAGGGACCGTGCGGCGAGGACGGCCTCGGAGTTCGTCCTGGCGAGCAAGCCGAGACGCGGTGACAGGTTCGGCAGCGTGCCCGAGTCCTTCAGCGAGTGCAGAAGTCGTTGCGTGCCCAGGGAAGCGGCGGCGAACACGACTTCGGAGGCGGTGAAGGTCCGCTTGCGCTTGCGTACCCAACGTCCTGTCCGGACGGTGTCGACCGCGTATCCGCCATCGATCGGCCGGACCGACACGGCGGTGGTCAGCGGATGGACCTCCGCGCCCGCCTTCTCCGCCAGGTACAGGTAGTTCTTGACGGTCGTGTTCTTCGCGCCCACCCGGCAGCCGGTCATGCACTCGCCGCAGTGCGTGCACGGCTTTCGCGGCGGGCCCTCACCGCCGAAGAACGGGTCGACGTCGCGCTTGCCGAAATGGACGCCGACCGGCGTCGGCCGGTAGGTGTCCGCGATGCCCATGTCCTCGGCGACCTCGCGCAGTACGCGGTCGGCCGGCGTGACCAGCGGGTTCTCCACCACGCCCAGCATCCGTTTCGCCTGGTCGTAATGCGGGGCGAGCTCGGCCTTCCAGTCGGTGATGTGCGCCCACTGCGGGTCTTCGTAGAAGGTGTCCGGGGGTTCGTAGAGCGTGTTCGCGTAGACGAGCGACCCACCGCCGACGCCCGCGCCGCTCAGTACGAAGGTGTTCTTCAGCAGTGTGAGCCGCTGGATGCCGTAGCAGCCCAGTTTCGGGGCCCACAGGTACTTCCGCAGCCGCCACGAGGTTTTCGCGAACTCGTCGTCGGCGAACCGGCGGCCGGTTTCCAGCACGCCGACGCGGTATCCCTTCTCGGTGAGCCGCAACGCGGTCACGCTGCCGCCGAAACCGGAGCCGATCACCAGCACGTCGTAGTTCATCGCGCGCCCGCCGTCCGGTAGTCGCCGAGGTCGAGCTTCCTCGTCCGCCGGTCGTACTCGGTCACCAGACCCGGCCAGTTCGTGCTCACGCGGCCGTTCTCCTGGCGGTACCAGCTGGCGCAGGCCGTCCAGACACTGCGCCCGAGGCGTCGCTGGATCTCCTCGTCGTACTTCCGCTCGACCTCCGGTATGACGTCCATATAGGACACTTCCGGTTTGGCGAGGTGCTCGACGGCTTGCCGGATGTAGCGGGCCTGCCGTTCGATCATGTAGATGATGGAGCCCGCGCCGAGGTTCGTGTTGGGCCCGTAGACGCAGAACAGGTTCGGGAACCCGGGCACGGTCATGCCGAGGTACGCCCGCGCCCCGCCTTTCCACGCGTCGGACAGCGCCCGTCCGCCGAGGCCCTCCACCTTCAGTTCGCCGAGGAAGTCGGTCGCCGCGAAACCGGTCCCGTAGACGATGACGTCGGCTTCGTGTTCGACTCCGTCTTCCGTGAGCACGCCGGACGGTGTGATCGCGCTGATCCGCCGTGTCTCGACGGCGACGTTGTGCCGCGCCAGCGCGGGCAGGTACTCGTTGGTGAACAGGATCCGCTTGCAGCCCAGGGGATAGTCCGGGATGAGTTTCTCGCGCAGCGCCCTGTCCTTGATGTGACGGCGCCGCAGCTGGGCCGTCCGGAGTTCGAAGACCTTGGCCAGCAACGGATATTTGGTCATCGCATAGGTCGCGTACTCGGCGAGGAGGAAGATCCGGAGCCTGCCGAGCAGCTGGGTGGCAGGCAGATGCCGGAACAGCCGCTGCTGCCAGCGCCGGTAGCGGGTGTCCCGTTTGGCCATGATGTAGGGCGCGGTCCGCTGGAACACCGTCAGCTCGCCCGCCTGGCGCTGGACTTCGGGCACGAACTGGATGGCGCTCGCGCCGGTGCCGATCACCGCGACCTTCTTGCCGCGCAGGTCGACGTCGTGATCCCAGTGCGCGGAGTGGAAGCTGGCGCCCTCGAAGGTTCCTTGGCCGGGGATGTCCGGTCGGACGGGCCGCGAGAGCTGGCCGACGGCGGGGACGAAGACGTTCGCTTCGAACGTCTCGCCGCCCGCGGTCTCGACCCGCCAGAGCCCGCGCTCCTCGTCGAAGGCCGCGGCGGTGACGCGAGTGCCGAACCGGATGTGCGGTTCGAGCCCGTAGCGGCGCACCACGCGCTTGAGGTATTCGTGGATGTCCGGTTGCAGCGAGAACCGTTTCGGCCAGTCGGGGTTGGGCTCGTAGGAGAACGAATACAGCGGCGACGGGATGTCACAGCCGGCGCCGGGGTACGTGTTCTCCCGCCAGACACCGCCGGGTTCGCCGGCGCTTTCCAGGATGGTGAAGTCGTCGAATCCGGCGCGTTTGAGCTCGATCGCCGTCCCGACCCCGCCGAAGCCCGTCCCTACGATCAGCACGCTCGTATCGCCCATGCCGATCGAAGTTACCCAGCGGTCACCCCGCTAGGAAGTACACGACCGGCCACTCAATCGAGATTTCCGGCCACCCCCTGCCCGCGTTTCGTCCTCTGAATGCGGTAGTTGGTAGTGCGAACTAGCGCATTCAGAGGACGAAACGCACCGAGTGGGACTCGGCCTTCGGGTGCGCCCAAGCCAGGAGGCGGTGGGCGGAGCTTTCGAGGGCGTCCAGATCGCGCTTCGGGACTCGCTCGAAGGGGGTGATCACCACCGAAGCCGCCTTCTTCACCGTCTTGATCTCCCAGAAGCCCTTCACGAGCCCGCCGACCAGAATGGTGCCCTTGACCAGGCCGTTCTGCGAGATGACGACCTTGCGGTACTCGTCGCTGATCACCCGCGTGCGGTCGGCGTAGGAGAGGACGGTCTGGTCGAACGGCCCCAGCAGCCGGGCGGGCGCGGGGGTGTCCGGGTCCGGGCGGGGTGCGTCTTCGAGGTCGAAGAGTTCGCGGCCGTTCTCGTCGCGGAACGTCCGCAGTTCCGTCCGCAGCCGCTCGGCGACGTCGCCGAGCTTCGTGATCCCGGCCCACGCCTGCGCGTCCTGCACACTGGCCGGCCCGAACGCGGCCAGATAACGCCGGAACATCGCTTCCGGGGACGGCGCCGAGTCCGGCTCGGCGCCCAGCCAGTCCCCGGTGGTCTGATACGTCGGCTGCCCGGACTTGCCCCAGACGCCGCGCGGCGGGATCTGCACCAGCGGCAGCAACGCCCGCGCGACGTGCACCAGCGACGACGGCGCCACGCCCTCCCAATGCTTCGCCAGTTCCGCGCCGAGGCCTGCCGACGAAAGCGGCCGCTCGCCGAGCAGTTTGCGGGCGGTGCGGGCGATCTCCTGGTGGTCGAGGTCCTTGATGTCAGGGCCGAACTGGGTGTTGCCGGTCACCGAGCGGTCGTAGAGGGGCTGCACGATCGGCCGCCAGGCCAGCGCGTCCGCCGGTTTCACCAGGTGCACCGTGCCGCGCATGAGCGCGATCCGCACGACGCTCTTGGCCAGCAAGAGGTTCGCCAGCTCTTCCTGGCGGAACCCGTGCAGCCGGGTCCACAGCGCGAAGTACGGCGGGTTCGGGGCCTGCGCCTGCAACCCGGCCAGATGCTCGACCGCTTCGAGCGCGGTCATCTTCGAACGCCGGAGCAGCAGCTGCCGGTCCAGCATGGCGCGGTTCAGCGCGCGCCTGCTCAACGTGTCGGACATGCCGCTCACCCTAATCGGGATCAAGGACAGTTACGGTCCTCAATGCGCCGAGCGTTGCCGGGATCCATAATCCCGGCCATGGAACTACCGCCGCCGGTGATCCGGGACTGGGACTACCCGCGCGGCACGGCGAGTATCGTGCTCATGGCCCGCTTCGCCGCCGAGAACGGTGTCACGGGGCTGGAGTCCTACGAGCAGGCCCCCGTGGACGGCCAGGTCGACGCGCGACAGGAGCTCGCGGTGGTCCGGGCCCTGGTCCGCGGGCTCGGCGCCGGGGACGACGTCGCGCTGCGGCTGAGCAGGCGGTACCGCGTCAGCGCGTTCGGCATCTTCGGCTTCGCGTGCATCAGCAGCCCGACGCTGGGGGACGCGATGCGCTTCGCCCTGCGCTACCTCGACCTGAGTTTCACCTTCTGCATCCCGCATGTGACCGTCGAGGCCGGACGGCTCGCGCTGGCCATGGACGACAGTCGCGTGCCGGGCGACGTCGCCCGGTTCCTGGTGCTGCGCGACCTCGGCGCCATCCACACCGTCATGCGCGACATCCTGCCGGACATCTCCCTGCGCTCCTTGGCCTTCCGGCACGAGCGTCCCTCCACAGTGTACGAATACGTGCGGACGTTCGGCCTGGCGCCGTCGTTCTCCGCCCCGGCGCATCTCGCCACCCTGGATCCGCTCTTCCTCGACAAGCCGTTGCCGCAGGCCAACGACCAGACGGTCGCGGTCTGCGCCGCGCAATGCGATCTGCTGGTCTCCCGGAGACGGGAACGCTCCGGGATCGCGCAACAGGTCCGGGAACGGCTGGTGCGACTCGGCGGCGTCGACGCGGGGATGGACGAGGTCGCGCGGCAGCTCGCGCTCAGCCCGCGCACGCTGCGACGGCGGCTGTTCGAAGCCGGGACCGGCTACCGCACGCTGCTCGACGAGGTCCGTCAGGCCTTGGCGGAGGAAATGCTCGACACCGGCGCGCTCAGCGTGGAGGACGTCGCGCTGCGGCTGGGCTACGCCGAAGCGTCGAGTTTCATCTACGCCTTCAAACGCTGGAAGGGGATGACGCCGGCGGCTTATGCCCGGCGGAACGCGTTGCGAGCACGGCCGGGTAGGTGACCCGAAGCAGGTGCAGGATCGAGTCGGTGAGGAAGACCCGCAGCTCGTCGCGGCCGAGCGTGCCACGGATCAGCCATTCGCGTGACGCCGCGCGCAGCATCCCGCCGTACGAACGGATCATCGCGCGGAGTTCTTCGCGACCTTCGGTGACGTCGCTCATCAACGCGGCCGCGAGCACACGATCGGCGGCGATCTCGTCGGCCTCCAGCATGATCCGCTCGATCTCCGGGTCGCGGCCCACCGCCTCCGGGCCGATCGCCGTCAGCCACGCCTGCTCGTTGCGTTCGACGACCTCGATCCAGTGCTGGACGCTGATCGCGAGCCGGTCTTCGGCGGTCGTGTCGGGCAGGTTCTCGATCACCGGCGCCGGGACGATCATCATCTGCCGGACGACTTCCAGGTACAGCTCCCGTTTGCCGCCGAAATAGTGGTTGATCAGCGGCCGGGCCACCCCGGCGGCCTTCGCGATGTCCGAGGTCGAAACCGAGGCGTACGTGCCCGCGCCGAACAGCCGCCGGGCCGCGGTCAGGATCTCGGCGCGCCGGGCGGCCGGCTCGAGGCGGCGCCGCCGGATCTCCGGATCGGTGCTCATGGGCCGAGCGTAACCCGTTTCACGCGACCGCCTGTCGTTACTCATTCGGAACAACCCGCCGGTAACCCCCGGGGCCTTCGAGGCGACGTTCGGGGCGGGGGGACCGGGCGTCATGAGTAGGGACGAATGGCCAGTGCCGAACGCGAGCCGGTTCGCCGTACCGGACGGTGGGTCAGTGTGCGGCTGCAGCATCGTGACGTCCGGATCCAAGGTGACATCGGGGAGGAATCCGTCTCCTACGCGGGGATCGTGATCACCAGTTTCGAGAACGGTGCCGAGGTCGGCGAACGCTGGATCCCGCTCGGGGTCGATCCGTCGGAGGCCGACGACGAACAGCTCATCCAGCAGTTGCGCGACGCGCTGATCTGGCAGGCGCGCCGGCCGCCCAAGGCCGCGGGGGAGTAGCCGAAGGCGGAACACGCGAGTTACGCCTACTGGGTCCGGAGGCCGTCGAAGGCGATCTTGCACACCGCGTCCGCCAGTTCGGTCCCGGCCGAACCCCGTCGCGGCCGGTACCACTCGATCAACGAGTTCACCATGCCGTACAGCAGCCGCGCGGTGACCGCGGGATCGATGTCGGGCCGCACGTCGCCCTCGGTCTCGGCCTGTTTCACCAGTTCCGTGACGAGCCGGTCGAATTCCCGCCGCCGCGCCAGCGCCGCCCGTTCGATCTTGGTGTTCCCGCGCACCCGCAGCAGCAGCGTCACGAACGGCAGCTGCTCGACCAGCACGAGGACACTGCCCCGCACGAGGTGCTCCAGCTTCTCGATCGCCTTGCCCTCGAAGGATTCCGTCTCGGCGGCGACGGCGAACAGGCCGTTCAGCGCGCGGTCGACGGCGAGCCGCAGCAGCTCCTCCTTGCTCGGCACGTGGTGGTAGATCGCGGATTTCGTGATGCCGAGTTTGCGGGAGAGGTCCTCCATGCTGGTGCCGTCGTAGCCGCGTTCGTTGAACAGTTTGACCGCGACCTGCAGCAGCGACTCGAGGTCGTAGCCGGGACGTCCCCGGCGGGCGGGGGTGCTCAACCGCGGTCCCGTTCGTCGAGGACGCGGCGCATCTTGCCCAGCGACCGTTCCAGCGTGTCCGGGTCGACGACCTCGACGCCGACGCTCACGCCGACCCCGTCCTTGACGCCGGCGATCAGCCGGGCGGCGGCGTCGGCGCGCTGCTCGGCCGTCGCGTCCGGGCGCGCTTCGACGCGCACCGTCAGGTGGTCCATCCGGCCCTTCGTCGATCGGACCAGCTGGAAATGCGGCGCGAGCGCGGGGGTCACCAGCACGACTTCCTCGATCTGCGTGGGGAAGACGTTGACGCCACGCAGGATGATCATGTCATCGCTGCGCCCGGTCACCTTCTCCATCCGCCGGTACGCCGGCCGCGCGGTGCCCGGCAGCAGCCTGGTCAGGTCGCGCGTGCGGTACCGGATGATCGGCAATGCCTGCTTGGTGAGCGAGGTGAACAGCAGTTCGCCCTCGGCGTCGGTCGGTTTCTCGGTGAACGGGTCGATCACCTCGGGGAAGAAGTGATCCTCCCAGATGTGCAGTCCGTCCTTGGTTTCGACGCATTCCTGCGCGACACCGGGGCCCATCACCTCGGACAGGCCGTAGATGTCGACCGCGTCGATGCCGACGCGGTCCTCGATCTTTGTGCGCATCTGCTCGGTCCACGGCTCGGCGCCGAAGATGCCGACCTTGAGCGAACTCGTCTGCGGGTCGATGCCCTGCCGCTCGAACTCGTCGAGCAGCGTCAGCATGTACGACGGGGTGACCATGATGATCTCGGGTTTGAAGTCGGTGATGATCTGCACCTGCCGCGCGGTCATGCCGCCCGACGCCGGGATCACCGTGCAGCCGAGCTTTTCGGCGCCGTAGTGCGCGCCGAGGCCGCCGGTGAACAGGCCGTATCCGTAGGCCACGTGGACCTTGTCGCCCGGACGCCCGCCCGCCGCGCGGATCGAGCGTGCCATCACCGTCGCCCAGGTGTCGATGTCTTCGGCGGTGTAGCCGACGACGGTCGGTTTCCCGGTGGTCCCGCTGGACGCGTGGATGCGGCTGACCTGCGCTTCCGGCACGGCGAACATGCCGAACGGATAGTTGTCGCGCAGATCCTGTTTGGTGGTGAAGGGGAACTTCGCCAGGTCTTCCAGCGCCTTGCAGTCGTCCGGGTGAACGCCCGCCTCGTCGAACTTCCTGGTGTAGAACGGCACGTTGTCGTAGGCGTGCCGCAGCGTCCACCGGAGACGCTTCAGTTGCAGCGCCTGGAGTTCGTCGATGGTCAGGTTCTCGGCGTCGTCGCTGAAAGTCATCGTTGGGGTGCCTTCTCGATGGTGCGGCTGCGGCCGCGGAATTCGGCGACGACCTCCGGCCCGTCGGGGGTCTCCCGGTGCACGGTGACGTCGTAGATGCCGTTGCGGCCGTAGCGGGTCCGCTCCGTGGCGGTGGCGATGAGGTGGTCGCCGAGTTTGCCGGCGGCGACGAAGGAGATCTCCGCGCCGGAAGCGACGGTCACCGGGCCGTGGCTGTTGCAGGCGCAGGCGAAGGTCGTGTCGGCCAGCAGGAAGACGTAGCCGCCATGGGCGATGTCGTGGCCGTTGACCATCGCTTCGGTGATCCGCATGGTGGCGACGGCGTGCCCTTCGGCGGCCTCGACCAGCTCGATGCCCAGCGCGTTCGACGCCTGGTCGTCGGCGAACATCGTGTGCGCGGCGTTGCCAGTCATGCGAGACCACCTGGTTACTGACCGAATGGACGGTTGTTAAAGGGTGCCGCAAGTAAAGGCGCGCCTTCCCGCGGATGTCAAGGGTCCACCGCCATCGGGGGGTTTGCAAGACCCCGGTCACGAGCTAGAGTGAATTACTGAACGGACGGTCTGTAAATCCCACCATGGTGAAGGGTCGACTCATGGCATTGCTGCGCAGCTACGTCTCCGGCGGGTGGCACACGGCGGAAGGTGACGGAGTACCGCTGCACGACGCCTCGACCGGCGAAGAGGTCGCCCGGGTTTCGTCCGAGGGCATCGACTTCGCCGCCGCACTGGAGTACGGACGCCGCGTCGGCGGCCCCGCGCTGCGCGAGCTGACCTTCCACCAGCGTGCCGCGCTGCTGAAGGCACTGGCCTCTCATCTGCGCGAACACCGCGAGGAGCTGTACGCGCTCTCGGCGCGGACGGGCGCGACCAAGGGCGACTCGATGGTCGACATCGACGGCGGCATCGGCGTGCTGTTCGCCTACTCCAGCAAGGGCAAGCGCGAACTGCCGAACGACACCGTCCACGTCGACGGCAACGTCGAGCCGTTGAGCAAGGGCGGCACCTTCGTCGCCCAGCACATCGCCGTCCCGCTGCGCGGTGTCGCCGTCCAGATCAACGCGTTCAACTTCCCCGTCTGGGGCCCGCTGGAGAAGTTCGCGCCCGCGTTCCTCGCCGGGGTGCCGAGCCTGATCAAGCCCGCCAGCCAGACCGCGTACCTCACCGCGCGGCTGGTCGAGATCATCATCGAGTCCGGCATCCTGCCCGAGGGCACGCTGCAGTTCGTCGCGGGCAGCGTCGGCGACCTGCTCGACCACGTCACCGCGCAGGACCTCGTCTCCTTCACCGGCTCCGCGTCGACGGCGCAGAAGCTGCGCGCGCATCCGGCGATCGTGCGCAACTCCGTCCGCTTCAACGCCGAGGCCGACTCGCTGAACCTGTCGATCCTCGGCCCGGACGCCAAACCCGGCACCACCGAGTTCGATCTCTTCGTCAAGCAGCTGACCACCGAGATGACGGTCAAGGCGGGCCAGAAGTGCACCGCCATCCGCCGCGCGTTCGTTCCCGCGGACCTGGTGGACGACGTCGCCGAGGCCGCGAGCGCGCGGCTGGCGAAGGTCACCATCGGCAACCCCGCCACCGAAGGTGTGCGGATGGGTGCCCTGGCCAGTCTGGAGCAGCGCGAGGAGGTCCGGCGGTCGCTCAAGGCGCTGCTGGACGTCGGCACGGTCGTCTTCGGTGACCCGGAGCAGGTCGAGGTCGTCGGCGCGGACGCCGAACGCGGCGCGTTCATCTCGCCGGTGCTGCTGAAGGCCGACCCGGAGCGCTCCGAGCCGCACGAGGTCGAGGCGTTCGGCCCGGTGTCGACGCTGCTGCCCTACACGTCCACCGAACAGGTCATCGAGCTCGCCGCACGCGGTGGCGGCAGCCTCGTGGGTTCCGTCGTCTCCGCGGACCAGGAGTTCGTGCGCGAGGTCGTCCTCGGTGTCGCGCCGTACCACGGCCGTCTGCTGGTGCTCGACGCCGAAGACGCCAAGGAGTCCACCGGCCACGGCTCGCCGATGCCGCAGCTGGTGCACGGCGGCCCCGGCCGCGCCGGCGGCGGCGAGGAGATGGGCGGCGTCCGCGGCGTGCTGCACCACATGCAGCGCACGGCGGTCCAGGGTTCGCCCGCCGTCCTGAGCACGATCACCGGCCGCTGGGTGACGGGCGCACCGAGGACAGAGGGCGACGTCCACCCCTTCCGGAAGTCGTTGGCGGAACTGAAGATCGGTGACTCCGTCGTCGCCGGCCCGCGCACCGTCACCCAGGAAGACGTCGACCACTTCGCCGAGTTCACCGGCGACACCTTCTACGCCCACACCGATCCCGAGGCCGCCGCGGCGAACCCGCTGTTCGGCGGGATCGTGGCGCACGGGTACCTCGTGGTCTCGTTCGCGGCCGGCCTGTTCGTCTCGCCGGAGCCCGGCCCGGTGCTGGCCAACTACGGCCTGGAGAACCTGCGGTTCCTCACCCCGGTCAAGGTCGGCGACTCGTTGACCGTGACCTTGACCGCCAAGCAGATCACCCCGCGGATCGACCAGGAGTACGGCGAGGTCCGCTGGGACGCCGACGTGACCAACGCCGACGGCGACTCGGTCGCCAAGTACGACGTGCTGACGCTCGTCGCCAAGGAGCAGTCATGACGGCCACGCTGCCTGAGGAAGATCTCGAACGGCACTTCGAGGCGACCATCGAGCGCGATCAGCGCATCGAGCCGCGTGACTGGGTGCCCGAGGGCTACCGCAAGACGATGATCCGGCAGATCGCGCAGCACGCGCATTCGGAGATCATCGGCATGCAGCCCGAAGGCAACTGGATCACCCGCGCGCCTTCGTTGCGGCGCAAGGCGATCCTGCTCGCGAAGGTGCAGGACGAGGCCGGGCACGGGTTGTATCTGTACTCGGCGGCGGCCACGCTCGGTGCCGACCGCGCGGATCTGACCGACAAGCTGATCAACGGCAGGCAGAAGTATTCGTCGATCTTCAACTACCCGACGCTGACCTTCGCCGACGTCGGCGTGATCGGCTGGCTGGTCGACGGCGCGGCGATCTGCAACCAGGTTCCCCTGTGCCGCAGCTCGTACGGGCCGTACGCGCGCGCCATGATCCGCATCTGCAAGGAGGAGTCCTTCCATCAGCGGCAGGGTTTCGAGCTGCTGATGACGATGATGCGCGGCACGGAGAAGCAGCGGGAGATGGTGCAGGAGGCGGTGAACCGCTGGTGGTGGCCGTCGCTGATGATGTTCGGCCCGCCGGACGCGGATTCGCCGAACACCGCGCAGTCGATGGCGTGGAAGGTCAAACGGCACACCAACGACGAGCTGCGCCAGCGCTTTGTCGACATGTCCATTCCGCAGGCCGAGGCGCTGGGCGTCACCTTCCCGGACCCGGACCTGAAGTGGAACCCCGAACGCGGGCACTACGACTTCGGCGCCGTCGACTGGGACGAGTTCAAGAACGTGTTGAAGGGCAACGGCCCCTGCAACGCCCAGCGCATCGCGCATCGGCGGCGGGCCCAGGAAGACGGCGCGTGGGTGCGGGAAGCCGCCTCGGCGCACGCAGCGAAGAAGGGTTCGTGATGAAGCACGACTGGCCGTTGTACGAGGTGTTCGTCCGGGGCAAGCGCGGCCTGAACCACGTGCACGTGGGATCGCTGCACGCTGCGGACGACGACATGGCGTTGCACCACGCGCGGGATCTCTACACCCGCCGCAACGAGGGCGTGTCGATCTGGGTCGTGCGCGCGTCGGACATCACGGCGTCCTCGCCGGACGAGAAGGATCCGTTCTTCGCGCCCAGCGGCGACAAGGTGTACCGGCACCCGACGTTCTACGACATCCCCGACAACGTTCCGCATATCTGACATGAGCTTCGACAACGCCTACGAGGCGATCACCGAGGAGAACGACTCCCGCTGGGCCTTCGGCACCGGGTTCGAGGATCCGCTGTCCGGTGTGGACACGACGATCCCGTCCGGTGTGGACGGTGACCGGCTCGCGGCCTACTGCCTGATGCTCGGCGACGACGCGCTGATCTTCTCGCACCGGCTGCAGGAGTGGTGCACGAACGCACCCGAACTCGAGGACGAGGTCGCGATCGCGAACATCGCGCTCGACCTGCTGGGGCAGGCGCGGCTGCTGCTCGCCCGTGCGGGCAAGGCCGACGGCAGCGACCGCACGGAGGACTCGTACGCCTTCTTCCGGAGCGAGCAGGAATACCGCAACGTCCGCCTGGCCGAACTCGACGGTGGGCACTTCGGGCATCTGATCGCGCGGCTGCTGGTGTTCTCGATCTGGCGGCTCGCCTTGTTGCAGCGGTTGCAGACCAGTGTCGATCCGGTCCTGGCGGCCATCGCGGACAAGGGTGTCAAGGAAGTCGCGTACCACCGCGACTACGCCGCCCAGTGGGCCGTGCGGCTCGGGGACGGCACCGAGCTGTCGCATGAGCGGATGCAGGAGGGCCTGGACGCGGTCTGGCCGTACGTCGACGAGTTGTTCGTGGCGCACGAGGCCGAGTTCGTCGAGTCGCCGTCGCTGCGGTCCGAGTTCGACGCGATCCTGGACCAGGTGCTGGCCGTCGCGAAGCTGACGCGGCCCGAAATCGGCGCCCTCGCCGGGGTTTCCGGCCGGATGGGCCGCGACGGCGTGCACACCGAGCGGATGGGTTACCTGCTGGCGACCCTGCAGAGTGTCGCCAGGGAACATCCGGACGCGACATGGTGACCGCGTACGCCGTGGCGGCCACGGTCACCGATCCGGAACTGCCGATGCTCACCCTCGCCGACCTCGGCGTCCTGCGTGAAGTGTCCGAAGAGGACGGTCGGGTGGTCGTAGCGATCACCCCGACCTACACCGGCTGCCCGGCGATGGACACCATGCGCGACGACCTCGTGCACGCGCTGACCGGCGCGGGGTACGGCGAGGTCGAGGTCCGGACGGTGCTGCAGCCCGCATGGTCCACCGACTGGATCACCGAGGACGGCAAACGGAAACTGGCCGAAGCGGGCATCGCTCCGCCGGGGGCCGCGCCGCGGCGGACCGGACCGATCCCGCTCACGCTGAGCCCGCCGGTGTCGTCCGTGCGCTGCCCGCACTGCGGTTCCGCGGACACCGAGGAGCAGTCCCGGTTCAGCGCGACGGCGTGCAAGGCCCTGCGCCGCTGCCGGTTCTGCCTCGAACCGTTCGAACACGTCAAGGAGATCTAGTGACAGCGACCCTGCGCCGCACGGGTTTCCACACCCTCAAGGTGTCCGACGTCCAGCGCCTGTGCGACGACGCCGTCGCGGTGACCTTCGACGTTCCCGAAGATCTCGCGGACACCTTTCGCTTCAAGCCGGGCCAGTCGCTGACCCTGCGCCGTGAGATCGACGGCCGCGACGAGCGCCGTTCGTACTCGATCTGCGCGCCCGCCGGCGCGGCGCCGCGGGTCGGCGTCCGGGAGGTGCCGGGTGGGCTGTTCTCGTCGTGGCTCGTGCGCGACGTGAAGCCCGGCGACGAGATCGAGGTCGCGCCGCCGACCGGCGGCTTCACCCCGGACCTGAACGTTCCTGGGCATCACGTGCTGATCGCGGCCGGATCCGGGATCACGCCGGTGTTGTCGATCGCGTCTTCGCTGCTCAGCGACTCCGACGCGACGGTGACCGTGGTCTACGGCAACCGCCGCACGGACACCGTCATGTTCGCCGACGACCTCGCGGATCTGAAGGACCGCTATCCAGCGCGGCTCGAACTCGTCCACGTGCTCTCCCGCGAGCCGCGCGAGGCGGAACTGTTCACCGGGCGGCTCGACGCGGAGAAGCTGCGGCGCCTGTGCACCGTGCTGATCCCGGTCGAGGACGTCGCGCACTGGTGGCTGTGCGGGCCGTTCGAGATGGTGACCGGCGCGCAGGAACTGCTGCGCTCGCTGGACGTCGCCGACGATCGCGTCCATCAGGAGCTGTTCTATGTGGACACTCCGCCGGAGCCGGTGCACCACATCGATCCGGCCGTCGTCGGGGCGTCCAGCGAGGTCACGCTGGTCCTCGACGGCCGGTCGACGACGATGACGCTGCCGCGCAGCTCCTCGCTGCTCGACGGCGCGCAGAAGTTCCGTCCGGATCTGCCGTTCGCCTGCAAGGGCGGGGTGTGCGGCACCTGCCGGGCGAAGATCTGCGACGGCAAGGTGGACATGCGGCGCAACTTCGCGCTGGAGAAGGCCGAAGTCGACGCCGGTTTCGTGCTCACCTGCCAGTCGGTGCCGATCTCCGACGCCGTCACCGTGGACTTCGACGCCTGACCCACCCCCGCATTTAGTCCTCTGAATGCGGTAGTTGCACACGCAAGTACCGCATTCAGAGGACTAATCGCGGAGAGGTAGGCCAGTAGCGCCTCGGTGAGCCGTCGCACGCTCGCCAGGTCGAGCCCCGCCGGACAGCGACGCCACCTCGCGGTCGGCCGCCTTGCCCCGGAACAGGAACCGGGCGAGCCTCGCGCGGATCTCGTTGTCCGTGAGCGACGGCGCGACCAGCCGCACGTTATCCACAATGGACAGCGACTCGTCGAGGACGTCGAGCCGCTGAGGGGGCAGCTTGACGGGCACGAACAGCCCCACCTCGCCCGACTCCGGGGTGCCGTCGGGCCAGGTGAAGGTGACGTCGGAAAGCGTCAAGGAAGAAGACATGAGACTCCCTGCGAAGGAGGTGGAAGGACGGGCGCAGGTTCGTCTCAGAAGATCATCGCGACAGGCTAGCCGACCGTCGGCTTCGGTGCGACCGATTTCTCCGGGGCGCGAACACGGTCCGCGCGGTTTCGTGCCGGTCGCCGTTTCGCGGCAACGGAGCGGTCAGGAATGGTGGCCCGGCGCGGCTTCACCGCCGCCGCGCAAGGAAAGCTGTCCCGTTGCTCACCTGAACAAGGCGCCGCCGTTTCGCGGCAACAGGGTCAGAACGGTGGTTCCTCGGTACGGGGTGTGTGCAGAGGCGGCGGTGTGCTGTCGTAGGTCTGGCCGGTCGGTGTGGTGATCGTCAGGGTTCCTTCCGGTGCCAGCCGGTAGATCCACCCGGGTTCGTCCTTGAGCAGATGGTCGCGGCGGCAGAAGTCGATAAGGTCGCCGGCGTCGGTGTTCCCCTGGAACTGCCACGGGGTGGAATGGTCGAGATCGCAGGCCTGAGCGGGCCGGTGGCGCCCTGGTCTGCGACATTCGCGGTCGCGGACCCGGACGAACTCGTCAAGACCGGCCGTCGGGCGATGCCGGTCCCGGCCGAGATCCGCGACCTGACCTGACAGCGGGTCGGCGATGATCCGCCGCAGCACCGTGCTGGGTCCGCTCGCGATATGCCGCGCCAGCGACGCCGGGATGTGGCCGTGTCCGGCCATTTCCGCCGGGTCTTCGTTGAGGTCGAGGTAGGTGAAGAGGTCCATATAAAGGAATACTTCGGCGCGTTCACTTTTGCCGCCGCTGCCGCCCAACAGGAGGTCGAGAGCGACGTCGGCGCGAAGCTGGTCCAGAGTGCGGGTCTCGTCGCCGGTCTTGAGCGCGCGGGCCTCCCGGTTGATCCGGTTGTAGGCGGCGGTGACCTTCTCCACCGGGCCATCCTCGATCCCCAGCGAGGCCACGCCCGCCTCACCCTGGCTTACCACGAGCCGGCGGCCTTCGCGGGCCTGCTCGCAGCGCTTGTCCGCGCCCTCACGATCGACAGTCGCCGCCGCGTGGTTCGCCGCCTTGCGGATCTGTTCGGCGTTCTTACCCGGGCAATCGGTCTTCCAGCAAGGCGTCGGCGGCGAGCGCGTGCTCGTCGGACAGCCACGCTGTGGCCGTCACGACTTTCATCGCGCCGAACCCGTCCACCTGGCCCTTGTCCATCAGACCAAGAGTGCGGGGCAGCCTGGTGGTCAACGCGTCGGCGGCGGCGACCAGCCCGGCCGCGTACTTGTCGCCGACCGACAGGGCGAACGCGACTTCCTGAGTGACGCTACGCGCGCCTTCGCGATGCCGGTTCAGCTGGGACAGGGCACGGTAACGGATCGCTTCCAGCCGGGCGATCCCCGCTGACGCCACTTTCGCGAGGGCGACGGATTCGTTGTCTTCCAACGAATCCACGGCGGTGTTGATGGCCTTCAGGTTGTCGAGGCCGGTGATTTCCTCGAGGAGTGCCACAGCGGTGGCTCGGTAAGTGTCCACCCAACGAACCTGCAACCCCCCACCGACAGTTCCGGATCAATGCGACTGCCGCACCGTCGTCGATATTCGGTAATGCTGGTCGTGGCAAGGGAAATCTGGGATGTGCGCGCTTGGCGATGTTCGCCCGGTAGTAGTAATCAGTGCGCAGGCAGGATTTCTTGAGCGCTGTCCTTGGTATGAGGGCGTCTCGTATTGCCGGATTTCGGTAATGGCTCCGGTGTGCCGACTTCGATCACCGGAGGCCCGGATCCCACGCCCAGCCGTTGCCGAATTCCGGCAACGGCGGACCTGGCACAAGCCCCACCGCCCCGAGACACGGTCTGTCGCCTCAGCGACCCGCGACCGGCCGGGGCATACTGGCGGCGTGACCGAACGCCCCCATGTCCTGCTGTCCGCCGCGGTCTCGCTCGACGGCTACCTCGACGACGCGAGCGACACCCGGCTGGTGCTGTCCAACGAGGAGGACTGGGCCAGGGTGGACGGTCTGCGCGCCGCGTCGGACGCGATCCTCGTCGGCGCGAACACGGTCCGCGCGGACGATCCCCGGTTGCTGGTCCGCTCACCGGAGCTGGTCGCCGGGCGGGTCGCGGAGGGACGTCCGGCACAGCCGGTCAAGGTCACCCTCACGCGGAGCGGGTCACTCGATCCGGCGGCTCAGTTCTTCACCGTCGGCGACACCGAGAAGCTCGTCTACGCGCCACCCGGCGTCGTCACGGGCGTGAAGGCGACCGTCGTCGAGCTGGTGGATCTGCGCGCGATGCTGGCCGATCTCCACGCGCGCGGCGTCCGGCGGCTGATGGTCGAAGGTGGCGGCGCGATCCACACCCAGTTCCTCACCGAAGGCATGGTCGACGAACTCCACCTGGCGATCGCGCCGTTCTTCGTCGGCGACCGGCGCGCGCCGCGGTTCGTCGGCCCGGGCGCTTTCCCACGCGGGCTGACCCTGGTCGAAAGCACTCGGCTGGGTGACATCGCCGTACTGGAGTACCACGCGACTCCGGAACCGTCCGAAGTGGACATTCTGCGGCTGCGCGAGGCCATCGCCCTGGCCGAGAACTGCCCGCCGCGCACGTTCCGCGTCGGCGCGGTGATCGCCGCGGCAGACGGTGAAGTGATCTCCACCGGTTATTCGGGCGACGGGGATCCCGCCAACCACGCGGAAGAAGCCGCCCTCGCCAAACTCGAACCGGGAGATCCGAGGCTGGCGGAGGCGACTATGTACACATCGCTGGAGCCATGCAGCTCGCGGACGTCTCATCCGCGAAGCTGCACCCAGCTCATCCTCGACGCCGGCATCCCGCGCGTCGTCTTCGCCTGGCGCGAGCCGTCGGTGTTCGTCGACTGCGTCGGCGCCGAAACGCTGGAGGAGGCCGGACGCCGGGTGATCGAGGTACCCGCCCTCGCCGCCGACGTCCGCCGCGCGAACACCCACATCCCGGGTGTCCGCCCCTGAACTCCTACTTGCAGGCGTCGCAGCAGCCGCAGCCCAGACCGGTGCACGCCGAGCAGCAACCGTGGCGAAGCACGACCTTCAACAGACGCTTGATCATCGCTGTCCTCCCGATCCTTGACGTCCCACCGCACTTGTCACGCTAAGTTCTGCGCATACGACAGTGGTACCGCCGGGAGTGCCATGGCGCTGCTCCGGCGGGTGAAGTCAGGATTCGAGGTCGCCCTCCAAAGAGAGGTAGACCTCGCGCAGCTGAGCCAGAAGGTCGGCGTCCGGTTCCGCCCAGAGCCCCCGATCGGCCGCCTCGTTCAGCCGCTCGATGATGCCGCGCAGCGCCCACGGGTTGGCCTGGCGCAGGAACTCCTGGTTGACCTCGTCGAGCACGTAGGACTCGGTGAGCTTTTCGTACATCCAGTCGCCGACCACCCCGGCGGTGGCGTCGAAACCGAAGAGGTAGTCGACGGTCGCCGCCAGCTCGAAAGCTCCCTTGTAGCCGTGCTTGCGCATCGCCGCCAGCCAGCGCGGGTTGACCACGCGGGCCCGGAAGACACGGGCGGTCTCCTCGCCGAGGGTGCGCGTGCGGACCGCGTCCGGGGTGGTGCTGTCGCCGACGTAGGACGCGGGCGCGGTCCCGGTCAGCGCGCGGACCGTCGCGATCATCCCGCCGTGGTACTGGAAATAGTCGTCGGAATCGGCGATGTCATGCTCACGGGTGTCGGTGTTCTTGGCCGCGACCACGATCCGCTTGTACGAGTTCTCCATGTCCTCGCGCGCGGGCCTGCCGTCGAGGTCGCGGCCGTAGGCGAAGCCGCCCCAGACCGCGTAGACCTCGGCGAGATCCTTGTCGTCGCGCCAGTTCCCGGAATCCATCAGCGGCAGCAGGCCCGCGCCGTACGCGCCGGGCTTGGAGCCGAAGATCCTCGTGGTGGCCCGGCGTTCGTCCCCGTGCGCGGCCAGATCCGCGCGGGTGTGGGCGCGCACGAAGTTCTCCTCGTCCGGCTCGTCGAGATTGGCCACCAGGCGGACGGCGTCGTCCAGCAGGGTGATCACGTGCGGGAAGGCGTCGCGGAAGAACCCGCTGATCCGCACTGTGACGTCGATACGCGGGCGGCCGAGTTCGGCGAGCGGGATGGCCTCGATGCCGGTGACCCGTCGCGACGCCTCGTCCCAGATCGGCTGGACACCCAGCAGCGCAAGGACTTCCGCCGCGTCGTCACCCGACGTGCGCATGGCCGACGTGCCCCACACCGAGAGACCGACCGAACGCGGCCAGTCGCCCGTGTCCTCCTTGTAGCGGCGGAGAAGCGAGTCCGCGAGCGCCTGCCCGGTCTCCCAGGCGAGACGGCTCGGGATGGCCTTCGGGTCCACGGTGTAGAAGTTGCGGCCGGTCGGCAGGACGTTGATCAGGCCGCGCAGGGGAGAACCGCTGGGCCCGGCCGGGATGTAGCCGCCGTCGAGCGCGTGGAGCACGGCGTCGATCTCGGCGCCGGTGCCCGCCAGCCGCGGCACGATCTCGGTGGCGGCGAAGGTCAGCACGTGGGCGACCTCCTGGTGTTCCGGCACGTCGGCGACGACCTCGGCGACCGCGTCGGGGGACCAGTCCCTGGCCTCCATCGCCTCGACGAGCGACCGCGCCCTCTGCTCGATGGCGTCCACTTCGGACAGCGGGGCGTCGCTGTTCTCCTTGAGCCCCAAGGCGGAACGCAGACCGGGGACCGCGCCCTGTTTGCCGCCCCACATCTGCTGGGCGCGCAGCATCGCGAGCACGAGGTTGATCCGTGCCTCGCCTTCCGGTGCGGCGCCGAGGATGTGCAGGCCGTCGCGGATCTGCGCGTCCTTGACCTCGCACAGCCAGCCGTCGATGTGCAGCAGGAAGTCGTCGAACTCCGCGTCATGTGGGCGTTCCTCGACACCGAGGTCGTGGTCGAGTTTCGCCGCCTGGATCAGCGTCCAGATCTGCGCGCGGACCGCGGGCAGCTTGGCCGGGTCCATCGCGGCGATGTTGGCGTGCTCGTCGAGAAGCTGCTCCAGGCGGGCCATGTCGCCGTAGCTCTCGGCGCGGGCCATCGGCGGGATCAGGTGGTCGACGATCGTGGCGTGCGCACGCCGTTTCGCCTGCGCGCCCTCACCCGGGTCGTTGATCAGGAACGGGTAGATCAGCGGCAGGTTGCCCAGGACGGCGTCCGGCGCGCAGGAGTCGGAGAGACCGGCGGTCTTGCCGGGAAGCCATTCCAGCGAACCGTGTTTGCCTAGGTGGACGACTGCGTGCGCGCCGAACTCCTCCTCCAGCCAGCGGTACGCGGCCAGGTAGTGATGGCTCGGCGGGAGGTCCGGGTTGTGGTAGATCGCCACCGGGTTCTCGCCGAAGCCGCGCGGCGGCTGGATCATCAGGATGACGTTGCCGGACTGCAGGGACGCCAGCACGATGTCGCCGTTGTCGACGTAGAGCTCGCCGGGCGCGGGACCCCAGTGCTCCTCCATGCCCTCGCGCAGTTCCGCGGGCAGCTCGGCGAACCACTCGCGGTACTTGTCGGCCGGGACGCGGATCGGGTTGCCGGACAGTTGTTCCTCGGTGAGCCACTCCGGATCCTGGCCGCCCGCGGCGATGAGCGCGTGGATCAGCGCGTCCCCGTCCGGCTGGTCGGTGCCGGTGGGCTCGACACCGGGGAACGGGTTCTCGCCGAGGTCGTAGCCCTGATCGCGCATGCGGCGCAGCAGTTCGATCGCGGACGCGGGCGTGTCGAGACCGACGGCGTTGCCGACGCGGGAATGCTTCGTCGGGTACGCGGACAGCATCAGCGCGATACGACGTTCCGTCGGGGGAGTGTGGCGCAACCGGGCGTGGGCCAGCGCGATCTTCGCGACCCGCGACGCGCGTTCGGCGTCCGGCACGTACTTGGGCAGGCCGTCGTCGTCGATCTCCTTGAACGAGAACGGGACGGTGATGAGACGGCCGTCGAACTCGGGGACGGCCATCTGGTTGCCGGCGTCGAGCGGGGAGAGGCCGTCGTCGTTCGCGGACCAGGTCTCGCGGTCGCTGGTCAGGCACAGGGCCTGGAGGATCGGGATGTCGAGCGCGGCCATCTCGGCGACGTCCCACGCCTCGTCGTCGCCGCCCGCGCCGACCTCGGACGGCCGGGTGCCGCCGGCGGCCAGCACGGTGACCAGGAGCGCGTCGGCCTTGGCCAGCTCGGCCATCATCTCCGGCTCGCGGGTGCGCAGGGACGCGCAGTGGATCGGGAGCGCGCGGCCCCCGGCGTCCTCGACGGCGTCGGAGAGGGCATGGACGAACTCGGTGTTGCCGGACAGGTGATGCGCCCGGTAGTAGAGGATCGCGATGACCGGACCCTCGGTGGTCTTGGGCGCGCGCTCGAGGACACCCCAGAGCGGCTGCACCGCGGGCGGCTCGAAGCCGTCACCTGTCAGAAGGAGCGTGTCGCTCAGGAAGCGGTGCAGCTGGGTGAGGTTTTCCGGCCCGCCCTGCGCGAGGTACGCGTGCGCCTCCGCCGCCGTACCCGCCGGGACCGTGGACAGCTTCATGAGCTGCGCGTCCGGCGTCTGCTCACCACCGAGGACCACCACGTGCGCGCCGCTCGCGCGGACCGTGTCGAGCCCTTCCTGCCAGCTGCGTTCGGAGCCGAGGATCCGGACGACGACGATCGGGGCGCCGTCGAGCAGGGCGGGCAGCTCGGCCAGATCGAGCCGGGCGGGGTTCGCCAGCCGGTACTCGGCCTCGCTGGACCGGGCGCTGAGCAGGTCGGTGTCCGAAGTGGACAGAAGCAGGATCACAGCATTCCTCACTCGGGGTGTCCGCGCCCCGGGTCGTGCGGTCGCGCCGGCCGGAGTTCCTGGCTTCCCCTCCTCGCCGAGGAGGGGTGACAGTGGCGGGACCGCCCCGGACTCTCACCGGGTTCCTCCACCTGCCGACGCGTGGGTTCTTCGGTTCACTCTCCGGTGCGGTCCGGCGGGAGTCAAGGTGATGTGCGGCCGGGGGCGGAGTCGTAACCCCACACGTGGGTGAGCACCTGGCCCTGGTGACGGCTGACCAGCTCCACGCCGGTGCCTTCGACGACCGCGTGCGGCACGGCCAGGACGGCGACCGCCGCCGGGCCGTTGGCGGGGCACTGTGTGGATTTTGGGACGTTGGATGACCCGAAATCCACACAGTCGCGCGTGATCGGTCCGGTCACCCTGACAAGGTGCCCGGGGCAAGACTCACGCCGACCGCTCCGACGAAGTGTCACCTATCCGCGGGAAAGGGGCGGTGGAGAAGATGATCTCCACCGCCACCTCGAAGAACTCCGCGATCCGCAGGGCGAGGTAGAGGCTCGGGCTGTACTCGCCGCGCTCGAGGTAGCCGATGGTCTGGTAGTGCACGCCCAGCGCATCGGCGAGTTCGCGGCGGGAAATGCCCCGTTCCGCCCGCAACATCGCGATCCGGTTGTAAACGACCTCGCTCATGAGCTAGCCAATTCGCTGCATCGCCTTTTCCCGTCGTGCCGCCACCGAGGACCCGGACTCGCGCCGCGCCATGCGCCGCAGGACGACCGGAGCCAGCGTCAATCCGATCACGGACCACACCGACAGCACGCCGAGGGTCTCCCAAGGCCGCCACGACTGTCCGATCTCGACCATCACCGTCGAGTCCGGCAGCAGCGCCGACCGCATGCCGAGGCCGAGCCAGTACATCGGGAACACCTGCCCGAGGTACTGCAGCCATTCCGGCAGCGCGGTGATCGGGTAGAAGATCCCCGAGATCGCGCCGATCCCCAGTGTCGGCAGCATGATCAGCCCGATGCTGCGCGCGTTCGAGGTCAGCGAGCCGAAGATCGCGCCGATCGGCATGGTGGCCAGCAGGCCGAGCACCAGCACCCACAGCAGGCCCAGCCACGACGTCAGCCCGCCTGGCGCGATGCCGTCGAACAGGATCAGGCTGGGGATCAGCACGAGCAGCATTCCGATGACGGTGTTCAACGACACCGTGACGACCTTGCCGACGAGGTAGCCGATCATGCCGTTCGGGGTGGCCTTGGCGCGCAGGAGCGTGCCGTCTTCACGTTCGACGGCGAGGACTCCCGCCATCCCGAGCATGCCGCTGAACACGATCGACGCGCCCAGCACGCTCGGCACGGTGGCGGCGCCGAGCGAGAACTCCATGCCCGGCAGTTTCGCGCCGCGCATGAAGAACATGACGATCACGAAGATCGCCGGGAAGAGGAAGGTGTTGAAGAGGTCTTCCCGGTTGGTCATCATCTGGCGGGCTTCGAGCCAGCCGCGCCGGATGCCCAGCCGGACACTGTGCTGAATCGTGTTCATCGCGCGCCCACCGCCTCCAGGGACTCGGCCTTGCGGACCAGGGTCATGTACGTGTCTTCGAGCGACGCCCGCCGGACCTCCAGGTCACCGATGGCGTCCCCGTGCTGCTTGAACAGCTCGTGCACGTACTTCGTCGATTCCGTGGTCGAGTGCACGAACCGCTGACCGTCCAGCGTCCAGCGCACCTCGGCCTCGCCGGCGATCTGCCTGCTCAGCGCGTCGGCCGAACCGTCGGCCACGATGCGGCCGTGGTTCAGGATCAGGATCCGGTCGGCCAGTTTCTCGGCCTCGTCGAGGTCGTGCGTGGTCAGCAGGATCGTCGTGTCGTCGTCATCGGTCAGCCGGTGCACGAGTTCGTGGAACTCGCGCCGCGCCTCCGGGTCCAGTCCGGCGGTCGGCTCGTCGAGGAACAGCAGTTCCGGACGGCCGACGATGCCGATCGCGACGTCGAGCCGTCGCCGCTGCCCGCCCGAGAGCATCCGGACCTTCTTGTCCGCGTGCTCGGTCAGGCCGACCGCGGCGACCAGCTCGTCCGGATCCCACGGCCGCTTGATGCGGTCCGTGGAGTACGGCGCGTAATAGCCGCCCAGGTGCTCCAATAGCTCGCGCACCCGCCATTTCGCGTGGTCGCGCCAGGCCTGGAGGACGACCCCCAGCCGCGCCCTCCAGTTCTCGTCCGCGTGCGCCGGGTCGGTGCCCAGCACGCTGACCTCGCCCTCCGACCGCATCCGGAAGCCTTCGAGGATCTCGATCGTCGTGGTCTTGCCCGCGCCGTTCGGACCCAGCAGGCAGATCACCTCGCCGCGATGCGCGGTGAAGTCGACGCCGTGGAGGACGTCGTTCGTCCCGTACCGCATCCGGAGATCTTTGACGGAGATCATCACGTCGTGTGGATCTCTCATTTGGTCACCCCCATCTCAGTGCTGCGACCAAATGTAGCACACCTACTACATTCGGTCTGAGAGATACTCTCGCAGACGGTGCATATTCAAAAGATGGGCCATCTACAGTGAGCGCATGTCCACGAGCGCACGTGTCCGAGCCGACGCGTGCCCTGGTGTTTTCGCCACGCACGACGCCGCCGACGGTCCGCTCGCCCGGATCCGGCTGCCCGGCGGCGCCATCACCTCGGCCCAGCTCGGCGCGCTCGCGGATGCCGCCGACGACCTCGGGGACGGCGCCCTCCACCTGACCTCCCGCGGCAACGTGCAGCTGCGCGGCGTCACCCGGCCCGGTCTCGCGGGCAGGCTCACCGCGGCCGGGCTGCTGCCTTCGCCGTCGCACGAACGCGTCCGCAACATCCTCGCGTCGCCGTTGAGCGATACCGCGCAAAAGCTGGCCTCGGCCCTCGACAAGGCGCTGTGCGCTGTTCCTGAGCTCGCCGAACTCCCGGGACGCTTCCTCTTCGCCCTCGACGGCGGCCAAGGCGACGTCGCGGGCGAAGGCGCCGACGTCTGCTGGCGCGACGGAGCCGTGCTGCTCGCCGGTGAGGACACCGGCCTGCGGGTCGCCGCGGAGCACGCCGTCGAGACGCTGATTTCGGTCGCGCGCGCGTTCCTTCGCACGAGGGGAACGGCCTGGCGGATCAGCGAACTCGCCGATACTGAGCCGCTGCTCAAGGGCATATCGGGGGAAACGACGGAACCGCGAAAGTTCGAGGTGGACCCGGGCCTCCCGATCGGGCCGATCGGCGACGCGATCGGGGTCGCCCCGGTCTTCGGCAGGCTCACCTCGGCTCAGGCGCGTGAGATCGCGAGGGCCGGGAACGCCGTGGTCACCCCGTGGCGATCGATCCTGGTCCTCGGCCGCTTGGCGGCGAACACGGGGCTGATCACCGATCCGGACGCGCCGTCGCTCGGGATCAGTGCCTGCATCGGGCATCCGGGCTGTGCCAAGTCGCTCGCCGACGTGCGGGCCGACGCGGCGCGGGTCGGGCGGACCCCGAGAGCCCATTTCGCCGGTTGTGAACGGCGCTGCGGCAAACCCGCGCGCGAGCACGTCGACGTGCTCGCGACGGAAGACGGTTATCTGGTCGACGGGGCCTTCGTCCCGGTCGGCGAGCTGGCGAAGGCGTTGGCGGAGAAGGACAGTGCCGAATTGAAGGGGCAGCAGTGATCGACTACATCCGGGACGGGGCCGAGATCTACCGGCATTCGTTCGCCACCATCCGTGAGGAGGCGGATCTCGCGATCCTGCCCGACGACGTCGCGGTGCTGGCCGTGCGGATGATCCACGCCTGCGGGATGGTCGACCTGGTCGACGATCTCCGCTACAGCCTGGACGTGGTGGAATCCGGCCGCGCCGCGCTCGAAGCGGGCGCGCCGATCCTGTGCGACGCGAACATGATCGCCTCCGGGGTGACCCGCAAACGTTTGCCTGCCGCCAACGAGGTGCTGTGCACGCTGTCCGATCCGAAGGTGCCCGGCCTCGCCGAGCGGATGGGCACCACCCGGTCCGCGGCCGCGCTGGAGCTGTGGCGCGACAAGCTGCCCGGTTCGGTGGTGGCGGTCGGCAACGCTCCCACCGCGTTGTTCCGCCTGCTGGAACTGCTCGAAGAGGGCGTCGGCGCCCCGGCGGCGATCATCGGCGTCCCGGTGGGCTTCATCGGCGCAGCCGAGTCCAAAGTGGAGCTCGCGAAGCGGGCACCCGCCCCGTACCTGGTGGTGCACGGACGCCGTGGCGGCAGCGCGATGGCCGTCGCCGCGATCAACGCGATGGCGAGTGAGGTCGAATGAGCGGGCTCGGAAAACTCTGGGGTGTCGGGCTCGGACCCGGTGACCCCGAGCTGATGACGGTCAAGGCCGCCCGGTTGATCGGCGAGGCCGACGTCATCGCCTATCACAGCGCGCGGCACGGCCGGAGCATCGCGCGTTCGGTCGCCGAGCCGTATCTGCGGGACGGCCAGATCGAGGAGAAGCTGGTCTACCCGGTCACCACCGAGACCACCGACCATCCCGGCGGCTACGAAGGCGCCATCGCCGATTTCTACGAGCTGAGCGCGAAACGGCTCGCCGAGCACCTCGACGCCGGACGTGACGTGGTCGTGCTCTGCGAAGGCGACCCGTTCTTCTACGGCTCCTACATGTACATGCACGAACGCCTCGCCGACCGCTATGAGGCGACCGTGGTGCCGGGCGTGACGTCGGTCAGCGCGGCGTCCTCGGTGCTGGGCCGCCCGCTGGTGCAGCGCGACGAGGTCCTCACCATCCTGCCCGGCACGCTGCCCGCGCCGGAGCTCGCGCGACGCCTGGCCGACACGCAGGCCGCGGCGGTGCTCAAACTCGGGCGCACGTTCGGCAACGTCCGCGAGGCGCTGGCCGAAGCCGGGAAGCTGGACGACGCCTTCTACGTCGAACGCGCGACCTGGCAGGCGCAGCGCGTCGAGCCGTTCGCGGACGTCGATCCGGATTCGGTGCCGTACTTCTCGCTGGCGCTGCTGCCCAGCCCGGCCTACGCCTCCCGGCTCGCCGACGAACCCGAAGCCGCCAGGAAGCAGGAAACGCACACCGGTGGGGAAGTCGTGGTCGTCGGCCTCGGGCCGGCCGGTCCCGGCTGGCTGACCCCCGAAGCGACCGAGGAACTGGCCGCGGCGGAGCACGTCGTCGGCTACGGCCCGTACGTCGCGCGAGTGCCGCAGCGCGCGGGCCAGCAGCGGCACGCGTCGGGCAACCGCGTCGAGGCCGAACGCGCCGTCGAAGCACTCGAACTGGCCGCGAACGGCGCCAAGGTCGCCGTCGTCTCTTCAGGTGATCCCGGCGTGTTCGCGATGGCGTCGGCGGTGCTGGAGCAGGTCGCCGCCGGTCACGGCGCGGGAGCCCGCGTGCGGATCGTGCCCGGCGTGACCGCCGCGCAGGCGGCCGCGTCCAGGGTCGGCGCGCCGCTGGGCCACGACTACTGCGTGCTTTCGCTGTCCGATCGGCTCAAACCATGGGAGATCATCGAACGACGGCTGGACGCGGCGGGCGCGGCGGATCTCGTGCTCGCGCTGTACAACCCGGCGTCCCGCACGCGGACCACGCAACTCGCGCAGGCCCGCGACGTCCTGCTCCGGCACCGCGCGCCGGAGACACCGGTGGTCGTCGCCCGCGACGTCGGCGGCCCCGAGGAGGACGTCCGCGTGGTCACCCTCGGCACGATGGAGCCGTCGGAAGTGGACATGCGCTGCCTGCTGATCATCGGCTCGTCGAAGACCAGGGCCGAGAACGGTGTGGTCTGGACGCCGCGCACCTACGAGTGATCGCGCGTCTTCGCCGCATTTGACCACTCGGCGTGGTTGGTGGGACGGGTGAGTGTCACCACGCTTCCGACGGTCTGGCCGTCGTGACCGGACCGGTCAGGCGGGCACTGTGTGGATTTCTGGTCATCCAACGCCCCAAAATCCACACAGTCGCGTCCTTGGGCGGACGCCGCGCGCCTACGAGTGATGCCCGAGGCCCGCGTTGCGGGCTTGGGCGAGCAGCACCTCCCGGTCGTCCGTGCCGGCCTTGGCGTGGATCGACGAGACGACGTTGCGCACGGTCTTGGGCGCGAGCCCAGCCGCCGCGCGACGGCCGGGATCTCCAGCCCGCCCGCCAGGAGGTCGAGCACCTCGTGCTCGCGTGAGGTCAGCCGCGGGAACGCCCGCATCGGCTGCGAAGCGGCCAGCAAGCCGTAAAGCCGGTCCGCGGCGCGCTCGCCGAACACGACGGCGCCCGCCGCCACCCCCCGGATGAACCGGACCAGGTCGTCGTGACCCGCGCTCCGGGACAGGACGCCGCGGGCGCCCGCGAGCATCGCGGCGACCACGAGTTCGCCGTCGCCCGGTGGGGTCAGGACCAGGATGGCGGTTTCCAGTACGCGGGAAGCCACTTCGCGTGTCACCGCGAGCCCGTCGTGCCCGGGCGGGTGAACCGGCAGGACGAGGACGTCCGGACGAAGGAGATCTGCCGTCTGGCGACGCCGAGGATCACGAGGGAAGAGTGGGAGAGGTATTTCCCGGGGCTCGCGCTCCACGCCTCCGCTGACGTTGCTGTGGCTTTCGCAACCCGCCACCTTTTGCCTTACGGCTCGATAGAACGCCAACGACCCTGGGCATGAGGTGACCTGTGGACAAAGGGCCCGACGGGCCGAGAAGTGAACGAAGGTAACTCCCTCCGTAATAAACATATAGCGCATGGGGGGACTTGCCACAAGACCCCGGTCATGCCTCAAACTCACTCGCCGTAGCCGAAACCTGGTGAAATGGGAGTCTGTGTCAACTCAGGGTCATGAAGAAGAGTTGCGGTCCGAACGCGAATACGTCGCCGGGCTCTACACGCGCCTGGACGCCGAACGCGCGCGGGTGAAGGGGGAGTTCCAGGCGGCGCTGGGCGGAACCGGCGGGACGGCCATGGAACGCGACGTCGAGGTGCGGGCGCTGGCCAGGGAGTCGCGGCGGCTGGACGTCGTCGACAACGGGCTGTGCTTCGGCAGGCTGGACAGTCTCGCGGGGGAGACCTCGTACATCGGCCGTATCGGGCTCTTCGACGAGGAGAACGACTACGAGCCGGTGCTGCTCGACTGGCGGGCACCCGCCGCCCGCCCGTTCTACACCGCGACCGCGGCGACGCCGGAGAAGATGCGCCGTCGCCGCCAGTTCCACACGCACGGACGTGAGCTGCTCGGGTTCACCGACGAGGTGTTCGGCCGTCCCGGCGGCGACGCGGAGGGTGACGCGGCGCTGCTCGCGGCCGTCAACGCGCCGCGCGGCGAGGGGATGCGTGACATCGTCGCGACGATCCAGGCCGAACAGGACGAGATCATCCGGCACGAGCACCCCGGGGTGCTGGTGATCGAAGGCGGGCCGGGCACCGGGAAGACCGTGGTGGCGCTGCACCGCGTCGCGTACCTGCTCTACACCCAGCGCGAGCGGATGGAACGCCACGGCGTGCTCGTGGTCGGGCCGAATCCGGCGTTCCTGCACCATATCGGCCGGGTCCTGCCGTCCTTGGGCGAGACCGATGTGGTGTTCATGACCACCGGCGATTTCGTCCCCGGCAAGCACGTCACCGCTGAGGACGGCCCGGAAGCCACCCGGCTCAAGGGTTCGCTGAAGATGCTGGACGTCCTCAAGGCCGCCGTCGCCGATCGCCAGCGGCTGCCGGAGGAGCCGGTGCTGATCGACCTCGCCGACGTCACCGTGCGGATCGACGCCGAGACCGCGGAATGGGCCAGGGACGAGGCGCGCAAGAGCGGTCTGCCGCACAACGAGGCGCGGGGGACGTTCACCGACATCGTCACGTACGTCCTGACGGAGCGGGCGATCGCGCGGATCGGCCGCGGTTGGCTCAGCCGGGACGACCGCGACGAATGGGAGCGGCTGCGGAAGGATTTGCTGAAGGAACTGGCGGAGAGCGAGACGTTCACCACCGCGCTCGACGCGCTCTGGCCGATACTGACGCCCGAAAGTCTGCTGGGCTCGCTTCTCTCGTCCCCGGAGCGGCTTCGCGCCGCGGGCGCCGACCAGGCGTTGCTGCGTGCCGACGGCGAAGCCTGGACGGTGTCGGACATGCCGCTGCTCGACGAACTCGTCGACCTGCTCGGTCGCGACAAGGCGGCGGACGAGACGGCGGAAAAGGCGCTCGCTCGGGAGAAGAAGGCCGAGGCCGAGTACGCCGAAGGTGTGCTCGACACGATGAAGCTCGACCGCGAGGAGATGGACGAGGACGTCATGCTGTCGGCGGAGAACCTGCTCTTCGCCGACGAACTCGCCGACCGGTTCGTGGAGCACGACACGCGCAGCCTCGTCGAACGCGCCTCCGCCGATCGGGACTGGACGTACCGGCACGTCGTGGTCGACGAGGCGCAGGAACTGTCCGAAATGGACTGGCGGGTGCTGATGCGGCGCTGTCCCAACCGGTCGTTCACCGTCGTCGGCGATCTGGCGCAGCGCCGGTCCGAGGCCGGGGCACGCTCGTGGGACGCGATGCTGAAGCCGTACGTGCCGGGGCGCTGGGTCTACCGGTCGCTGACGGTGAACTACCGCACCCCGGCGGAGATCATGGCCGTCGCCGCGTCGGTGCTCGCCGAGTTCGCGCCCGACGTCCGGGCGCCGGAATCGGTCCGGTCCAACGGGGTCCGTCCGTGGGCGCGGCAGGTCGACGCGGATTCGCTGGCGGGGGCCATCGAGGAGTTCGTCAAGGACGAAGCCGGGCGTGAAGGCACCAGCGTCGTGATCGGCCCGCCCGGGGTGCCGGGCACAGTGCCCGCCTCGGAGACGAAGGGGCTCGAGTTCGACGCCGTCCTCGTCGTGGACCCGAAGCGGATCCTCGCCGACGGCCCGCGCGGTGCCGCTGAGCTCTATGTGGCGCTTACGCGCGCTACGCAGCGGCTCGGCGTCCTGCACGAAGGCCCCCTGCCGCCCGCGTTGGCGGGCCTGAACCCGTAACTCGCGTGATCAGAGACCGCACTCGCGTGCTTGGAGCCGGAACTCACGAGTTCCGCCTCCAAGCACGCGAGTCACGGGTTCAAGCACGCGAGTGACGCCTAGCGTGTCGGGTCCTTGCCGTTCGGCTGCCGCGGCCCCGGACCCGGCGACCACCAGCCGGGGACGACCTTCTCGCCGTGGACGATGGTCGGCGCGATCCCCTCGGTGAACGGCTCCACCTGCAGCAGCTGGCCCCAGGACTGGCTCGGCTGGCCGATCAGGTAGCTGGGCACCTCGGGTTCGGCCGCGACCTCTTCGAGCCAGCCGATCGGGCCGCCGTTGGTGCTGGACGCCCAGTTCGCCTCGTCGGCGACGGCGCCGGCGGTGATCCGGTAGTCGGGCATCTTCGAGATGCCGTCGTGCGAGGTCACCGGCTGCACGCACGGGTAGACGAACGACGCCGGCCAGTCGACGTACACCTGCTTGCCAGCGATCTTCTCGGTCAGCGTGGTGAACGTCGGCACGCGCGGCGCGGACGCGGCGATCCAGCCGTCCTCGGTGAGGTCGTTGTCGACGATGTTGATCCGCACGGACGTCGTCTCGGCCGGGAGGTCGCGCAGGTTGATCCGGGTGTCGTTCCAGCCGTTGGTCCCGGCGCCCGGCGGTAGCACGAACTGGCTGCGGACGACCTTCACCCCTTCGCTGGTGTTGACGCCGTAGTCGAGGCTCACCGACGTCGGCCGCCGGGCCGCGCCCGCGGTGGCGACCACGATCTGGCCGTCGGCTGGCTTCTCGGAAAGGGCGTACCAGTCGCTGCGCAGTCGTCCGGCCCGCGTTTCCGGGTCGAGGAAGCTGCTCCACATCGGGACTTCGTCGGGTTTGAAACCGTGCGGCGGTTCGGCCAGCGGATCCTTGTCGTCGATCGCGCGGGTGTGGAACCCGGTCTGCACGCGGCCGTTGTCCTGCTCGGGATCGGGCAGCGGCGGCGGGGTCTGCCCGGCGGGCGGCTCCTCCTTCTTCACCGGGACCGTCCGCTGTTCGGACTGGGCCCGCAGGATGCTGGTCGCGGCGTCGCGTTCCACCATCACGTGGTCGGAGAGGTTGCAGCTCTTGCCGAACAGGTGCCCGAAGTTCGCGGCGCCGAGGCTGTAGGAACCCTGCTGGTTGTGGATCGCCCACGCCATGCTGACGAACTCGCCCGTGGCCATCAGGCCGCAGACGACCACCAGCGAGAGCGAACCGAGCCGCAGCGACCGGCTCCGCCCTTCCTGCGGTCCCGCCTGAAGACCCGGCCGGTGCGCGCGGACGTTCTCCACGAACGCGTACACCCCGGAGATCGCGGCCGCGACCAGCAGGATCGTCGACAGCGGGATCCCGCCGATCGACGGCGCCACGGCGGTCCACTGCACGCCGAGTTTCGAGACGAACCAGTACGAGTTGGGCCCGGTCGCGGCCAGCGCGCCGACGACGAGCAGCCCGGCGAGGAACGCGGCGCGGTTGCGCCTGGACCTCAGAACCGTCGAACTGGTCGCCAGCGCGGTCAACGCCGCCATCGCCGCGCCGACCGCCGCGAACGCGCCGAAGTGGTGCGTCCACTTGGTCGGCGTCAGCGCCAGCAGCAGGAAGAACAACGCGACCGTGCCGATCAGGCGGCGGCTGGGGCCGAGCGCGGCGCCGGGGATGCGGCCGCGGCGCAGCAGCACCACCAGGCAGGTCCCGGTGCACAGCAGCACCAGCAGTACGGGGAACCGGCGTGGCACGGAGCCGTCCGGCAGGCTTTCGAACAGCAGCTGGTAGCGCGCGAGTTCCTGGAACCACGACAGGTTCGGGCCGACCAGGGTGCGGATCCGGGTCGCCTCCTGCACGGTGGCGAAGGTCTGGTCGGCGAACACCACGACCAGCACCAGCAGCCCGGCGGCCAGCACCGGCGCGAGCACCGGCAGCCAGCCGTTCTCGGCACGCTGGCGGACCAGTTTGTACAGCGGGCGCGCGGCGACCAGGAACGGCGCGACCGCGATCAGCCCGGTCGGCGTCGCGGCCAGGGTGAACCCGGCCGCGGTCAGCCCGAGGCACAGCGGAAGCAGACGGCGGGTCACCAGCGCGCGCTCGACGGCGCAGATCGCCAGCAGCGAGCCCAGCGCGGCGACCGGTTCCGGCCGGACACCGTTGTTGAACGGCATCCACCAGACCAGGAAGACCGCGGCGGCGGCCCAGCCCGCGGCGCGGCTCGTGCGGACCTGCGTGCCCAGGCGCGGCATGACCTCGCGGCTGATCAGCAGCCAGCTCAGCACGCCGAGCAGGAACGACGGGAGCCGGATCCACGGCGGCACCGTGCTGACGTGCGCCATCAGCTGGTACACGTGGTAGAACCAGCCGAACGGCGCCTCGGCGACCCCGAACCACCGGTGGTAGTTCGTCAGGTAGCCGGTCTCTTCGGCCACTCTCGACATCGTGAGGATGTAGCCGTCGTCCGAGGTGACCGGCCCGATGAACACCCACGCGCCGAGCGCGATGATCACCGTCGCGTCGCGGGCGGTCAGCCGCCACCAGCCGACCGGCGCCCAGCGGGGCGCGCGGCGGGCGAACCCGGAGTCCATCCGCCACACCGCGATCAGGCAGCCGATGAACGACAGCGCCGCGATGACGCCGATGATCCACTTCCACACGGTCGGCGAAGTCTGGTAGCGGGTGTCCGGGACGACCGAGACGTGCAGGCCGGCGATCGGGTCCTTGGCCGCGTTGATCGACGAGTAGATCCCGACCAGTCGCGGCCGGACGTCGCCCTCGGCGTGGAACACGACGGTTTCGGCGACGGTCAGCGTCATCTGGTTCGCGTCCGCCGAGAGCTTGACGTCGCAGTTCTTCTCCGGGAGGGGCTGCTGGACGATCTGCTGGCCCTGGCTGGAGGCGAGCAGCACGCCGTTGTCGATCCGCAGCTGCAGCCCGACGCCCTTGCCCGCGCGCGGGTCGGTGCGGCCGTCGGGCACGGTGGAGAACAACAGCGCCTGGCCCTGCGAGCGCGCGTCCAGCGACCGGACGGTCGTGCACGGCAGATCGACGCGCAGGTCCTGCGCCCAGTACCCGGTCAAGGGCGCGTTGACGGAGCGGGTGTCGCCGCCCGTTGGCCAGACGACCTCCGCTGTGTCCTGCACCACCGGCAGGAAGGGGAAAGCCAACGCGCACAAGGCGGACAGCAACCCCAGCGTGACAGCGATCAGACGCATCGGCGCAACGCTAACGGGTCTGGTCCGAACGGCTTACGCAGGGCTGCCCTTCGCCGTGCCGCTCAACCAGGTTATAGCGCCCTGAACTGTCGTTACGCTGGCCGTTTCCGGTCGCCGCGGCCGCTGGACGACGACCACCGGGAGGCCGAGCGCACGGGCCGCCGTGAGCTTCGCCGCGGTCATCTCGCCGCCGCTGTCCTTGGTGACGAGGACCTCGACGCCGTGCCGCTGCATGAGCGCGCGTTCCTTCTCCACCGTGTACGGCCCGCGGTCCAGCAGGATTTCGTGACGGCGGGGGAGCGGTGCCTCGGGCGGATCGACGCAGCGGATCAGGAACCAGAGATCCAGCCCGGCGAAGGCGGCGAGCCCTTGACGTCCGCTGGTGAGGAACACGCGTTCGCCGAGCGCCGGGAGCAGCCGCGCGGCGTGGTGGAGGTCGTCGGTCCAGTGCCAGGTGTCGCCGGGCTGTTCGGTCCAGCCGGGCCTGGCGAGCCTGAGCAGCGGTGTTCCCGTTTCCCGCGTCGCGATGGCCGCGTTCGAGCCGATGCGTTCGGCGAAGGGATGCGTGGCGTCGATCACCGCGTCGACGTCGTTCTCGGTCAGCCAGCGCGCGAGACCCGCCGGACCGCCGAAGCCGCCGACGCGGACTTCGCCCTCCGGCAGCTTCGGTCGCGCGACGCGGCCCGCGAGTGAGGACACGACGTGCTCGCCGCGTGCCACCAGTTCCTTCGCGAGCTCGCGCGCCTCGCCGGTTCCGCCCAGGATCAGCAGCTTCATCGCGTCACGGCCGCGCGCCACCGTTCCAGCGTGCGCAGGTTGGCGAGCGTTTCCGCCCAGGTGAGTTCAGGCGCCTGGCGGTCTTCGAGGTGCGCGGCGACGTGGTCGGCTTCGCGAGCGAAGAGGCCTTGAGTCGCTTCGACTTCGATCGCCTCGGGTTCGCCGCCTTCTGGCGTGAGGACGATCTGCGACGTCTTCGGCTTGCGCATTTCGTGGATCCACGCCGGTTTCGGCACGTACAGCTGCCCTTCCGAGCCGTACACGCGGATGTGGTCGTCCTGCGTCAGCTGGAAGCCGCAGGCCAGCTGCGCGAGGATCCCGCCGGGCAGCCGCAGGAGCCCAAACGCGACTTCGTCGACGCCGTTCTCGTCGAGCCTCGCCATCCCGAGCACCTCTTCGGGCTCGACGACGTCCTGCCCGGTCGCCGCCTGCGCGACCAGCCGCGCGAGTGACGTGCAGTAACAGCCGACGTCGAAGATCCCGCCACCGCCCAGCGCGGGATCGGTGAGCCGGGGTACGGCGAAGTGGTAGCTGAAGGTGACGTCCACGGCGCGGACCTCGCCGATGGCACCGCAGGAGATCAGCTCGGCCAGCCGCCGGATCTGCGGATGCAGCCGGTACATGAACGCCTCCATGAGGAAGACGTCGTTCGCGCGGGCGGCTTCGATGACCTTCTCGGCTTCGGCGACGGACATCGTCAGCGGCTTCTCGCACAGGATGTGCTTGCCCGCTTCGGCCGCGCGGATCGCCCATTCGCCGTGCAGCGGATGCGGCGTCGAGATGTAGATCGCGTCGACGTCCGGATCGGCGAGCAGGTCTTCGTAGGCGCCATAGCATTTCGGGATCTCGAAGCGGCTCGCGAACTCGGCCGCCCGGTCACCGGATCGCGCGGCGACGGCTTCGAGGACACCGTGTTCGCTCTCTTCGACGCCCGCCGCGAACTCGGCGGCGATGGTCCCGGCGGCCAGCAGGCCCCAGCGCAGGTTCTTCACAGCGACTCCGGTTGGTTGGCGCGATCGCGGGTGGCCGAGTACAGGAAACTGTCGGGAAACCCTTCGGCGGCAAGGACTTCCCCGACGAAGATCATCGCCGCGCGGCTGATCCCGGCCTCGCGGGACTGCGCCGCGATGGTGCCGAGCGTGCCGCGCAGCACCTGCTCACCGGGCTGGCTCGCCAGCGCCACCACCGCCGCCGGGCAGTCGTCGGTGTAGAACGGCCGCAATTCGTCGACTACTTGCTCGACGCGGTTGATCGCCAGATGCAGCGCGAGGGTGGTGCCGGTGCGCGCGAAGTTCGCCAGCGTTTCCCCCGGTGGCATGGCGGTGGACCGGGCCTGGGCCCGCGTGACGACCAGGCTCTGGCCGACCTCGGGCACGGTCAATTCACGCTTGAGCAGCGCGGCCGCGGCGGCGAACGCGGGGACGCCCGGCGTGACGTCGTAGGGAACGCCGGCCGCGTCGAGGCGGCGCATCTGCTCGGCGACGGCGCTGTAGATCGACGGATCGCCCGAGCACAGCCGCGCGATCTCGTGGCCCTTCTCGTGGGCCTCGACCATGCGCTCGACGATCGCGGGCAGGTCGAGGTTCGCGGTGTCGATGAGCACCGCGTCGTCCGGGCAGTACTCCAAGAGCGCTGTCGGTGTCATGCTCCCGGGGTACAGGCAGGTCTCGCAGCGGCCGAGCAGGTCACGGCCCCGCACGGTGATGAGGTCGGCCGCGCCGGGACCCGCGCCGATGAAGTGCACTGTCAAGGTTTGCTCCACTGTGTGACGACCCGCGCCGGGGTCCAGCCGGTGAATCCACCCAGCGGCGCCGCCTGTTCGACGGCGACGCGGATCAACTCCCCGCCGTGCTCGCCGTACGCGCGGGCCAGGGCCTGTTCGGATTCGAGGGTCACGCCGTGCGCCACGATCCGCGCGCCGGTCGCCAGGCAGGCGTCCAGCACACCGGGCACGGTCAACCCGCCACCGAGGAAGATGGCATGCGGCCTGCTCAGCCCTTCGAGGGCTTCCGGTGCCGCTCCGATCACCACCTCGAGTTCCGGTACGCCGAGCGCGTGCGCGTTCCGGGTGATCCTGGCGGCCCGTTCCGGCGACCGCTCGATCGCGATCGCCCGGTTCAGGGGATGCACGCGGGACCACTCGATACCGACGCTGCCCGCACCCGCGCCGACGTCCCACAGCAGTTCGCCGGGTGTCGGCGCGAGCCTGGCCAGCGCGGACGCGCGGAGGTCGCGTTTGGTGAGCTGCCCGTCGTGCTCGAAGGCGTCGTCAGGGAGGCCGGTCAGCGGCAGCGCGGGTCCGTCGGCCTCGATGGCGAACACGGTCAGCGTGCCGGGGCCGACACGCTCGTCCGGACCGCCGAGGTCGGAGAGCGCGGTGACGCGACTTTTGCCGTAACCGCGGGCTTTGAGCAGGTCAAGGAGGTCTTCGGCGTTCGCGCCGAGGACGAGGATCTTCCGGCCGGGGGTGAGTACGCGGTTCACCCTGCCGATCGCGCGGCCGACGACGGTGACCACTTCGGTCTCCTCCGTCGGCCAGCCGAGTTTCGCGCGGGCGAGCGTGACCGAGGAGAGCGCGGGCAGGACCTCGACGTCGTAGCCGCGCTGGATCAGCGTCGTGCCGATGCCGGACAGCAGGGGATCGCCGCTGGCCAGCACGCAGACACGGCCTTCCCGCTCGGCGAGGAAGGCGTCCAGGCCGGGAAGGAGCGGGCTGGGCCAGGGTTCGCTTTTCATCCCGGCGGGCAGGTACGCGAGCTGACGCGGCGAGCCCACGACCACGTCGGCGCCGAGCAGTGCTTCCTTGGCCCGCTCGGACAGGCCGGGCCAGCCGTCGGCCCCGATCCCGACGACCGTCATGGGTGATTTTTCGCGCACCTCGGTCACGGTAGATGACGGATTTCCTATGCGATGATCGGCCAGAGGTCGTCGACGACAGGAGAGCTGTGAAGCCGTACCCGTTCACCGCCGTTGTGGGGATGCCGGATCTGCGCCTGGCGCTGGTGCTTTCCTCGATCTCGCCCGCGGTCGGCGGAGTCCTGGTGCGCGGGGAGAAGGGCACGGCGAAGTCGACGATGGTGCGCGCGCTGGCCGGTCTGCTGCCCGGTGTCGACGTGGTGGACGCGTGCCGGTTCTCCTGCGACCCCGTCGAGCCCGATCCGGCCTGCCCCGATGGTCCGCACGCCGAAGGTTCGCCCGCGCACCGCCGTCCCGCGCGGCTCGTGGAGCTGCCGGTCGGCGCGGCGGAAGACCGCGTGATCGGTTCGCTGAACCTGGAACGCGCGCTCGCGGACGGCGTCACCGATTTCCAGCCCGGTCTCCTCGCGGCCGCGCATCGCGGGCTGCTGTATGTGGACGAGGTCAACCTCCTGCACGACCACCTGGTCGACACGCTGCTCGACGCCGCCGCCATGGGGCGCGCGACCGTCGAGCGCGAGGGTGTCTCGGTGTCGCACGCGGCCCGGTTCGTCCTGATCGGCACGATGAACCCCGAGGAAGGCGAACTACGGCCGCAGCTGCTGGACCGCTTCGGGCTCACCGTCGAGGTCGCGTCGAGCCGGGATCCCGAACTGCGGGTCGAGGTCGTCCGCCGTCGGCTCGCCTACGAGGCGGACCCCGACGGTTTCGCCGGCCAGTACGCCGCGGCCGACGCCGAGCTCGCCGCGGACATCGAAGCGGCACAACGGCTTCTGCCGTCGGTCAAACTGCCGGACGACGCGCTGCGGCAGATCGCGGAGGTCTGCGCGTCCTTCGAGGTCGACGGGATGCGCGCGGATATCGTGACCGCGCGGACCGCGGTCGCGCACGCCGCCTGGGCCGGGCGCACCGAGGTGACCACCGAAGACGTCCGGGTCGCGGCCCGGCTCGCGTTGCCGCATCGCCGTCGCCGCAATCCCTTCGACGCGCCCGGGATCTCCGAGGAGCAGCTGGAACAGGCGTTGCAGGACGCCGAACCGGAAGGCCCCGGTCCGGACGACGACGGCCCCGGTTCCGGTGCCCCTCCTGAGGGCGGCGAGGCTCCGCAGTCGGAGAGCGGCGGCCAGGAACCGTCGGGCGGCGGCAAGAACGGCGGCGACCAGAAGCCGGTCGGAGCCGGGGAAGCCTTTCGTGCCAGGCGTTTCGAGGTGAAGGGCACCGGTGAAGGCGCCGCCGGACGGCGGTCGAGGGCGATCACCGACAACGGCCGGACCATCGGCGTCCAGCCCGCCGGGACCAAGGACGGGCATCCGCATCTGCTCGCGACCGTCCGCGCGGCCGCGCCGCACCAGCGGTCCCGCGGCCGCAGTGGCGCCGGACTCGTGGTGCGACCGCAGGATCTCCGGTTCGCGCGGCGGGAAGGGCGCGAGGGCAACCTGGTGCTGTTCTGTGTCGACGCGTCCGGCTCGATGGGCGCGCGGCAGCGGATGCGCGAGGTCAAGACCGCCGTGCTGTCGCTGCTGCTCGACGCCTACCAGCGTCGCGACAAGGTGGGCTTGGTGACCTTCCGCGCCTCCGGTGCCGAACTCGCGCTCCCGCCGACCATCAGCGTCGATGCCGCCGCGTCCCGTTTGGACGGTCTCGCGACCGGCGGCCGTACGCCGCTGGCCGAGGGACTTCTCGAAGCGGTCCGGGTCCTGCGGATCGAAGCCCTCCGTGATCCGTTGCGGCGTCCGCTGCTCGTCGTCGTCACCGACGGCCGCGCGACCAGCGGTGCCGACGCCGTCCAGCGCGCCCGTCAGGCGGCCGGGTTGCTGGCCGGGAACGTGACCTCGATCGTGATGGACTGCGAGAGCGGGAAAATGCGGCTCGGGCTCGCCGCCGAACTGGCGGAACACCTTGGCGCGGAACATGTCCCGGTCGCCGAGGTCGCCGCGGACACCCTCGCGGGCGCCGTCCGTACTCATCTCTCGGGAAGGGCGGCGTAATGCCACAGGGCAAACCGGAAACGGTGCCGAACGACGGGCTCACCACCCGTCAGCGCCGCAATCGCCCGCTGCTCGCCGTGCACACCGGCGAGATGAAGGGCAAGTCCACGGCCGCGTTCGGGATGGCGCTGCGGGCGTGGAACCAGGGCTGGTCGATCGGCGTGTTCCAGTTCGTCAAATCGGCGAAGTGGCGCGTCGGCGAGGAAGCCGCGTTCCGCGCGCTCGGCAAGCTGCACGACGACACCGGACAGGGCGGCGCGGTCGAGTGGCACAAGATGGGCGAAGGCTGGAGCTGGGCGCGCAAGTCCGGTTCCGAAGAGGACCACGCCGCCAACGCCCGTGAGGGCTGGGCCGAGATCAAACGCCGGCTCGCCGCCGAAACCCACGACTTCTACGTCCTCGACGAATTCAGCTACCTGCTCAAATGGGGCTGGCTCGAAGTGGACGACGTCGTCTCGACGCTGACCGGACGCCCCGGGCACCAGCACGTGGTGATCACCGGCCGGTACGCGCCGCCGGAGCTGATCGAGGCGGCGGACCTGGTCACCGAGATGACGAAGGTGAAGCATCCGATGGACGCGGGGCAAAAGGGCCAGCGAGGCATCGAATGGTGAACCGCGTGGTCATCGCCGCGCCTGGATCCGGGCACGGCAAGACCACGATCGCCGCGGGCCTGATGGCGGCGCTGCGGGCGCGGGGGCTGAAGGTCTCCGGGCACAAGGTCGGCCCCGACTTCATCGACCCGAGCTACCACGCCCTCGCCACCGGACGGCCCCCGCGCAACCTCGACCCGTTCCTCCAGGGCGAGGATCGGCTGATCCCGATGCTGCGGCACGGTTCCGCCGGTGCCGACATCGCGGTCATCGAAGGTGTGATGGGCCTGTTCGACGGGGCGCTCGGCACCGAGGGCTACGCCTCGACCGCACACGTCGCCCGGTTGCTGGACGCGCCGGTGGTGCTCGTCGTGGACGCGTCGGCCGCGTCGCGCAGTGTCGCCGCGACCGTGCTCGGGTTCGCGCAGTACGACACCCGCGTCCGGCTCGCCGGCGTCATCCTCAACAAGCTGGGCTCGCAACGGCACGCGGACGAGATCGTCACCGCGCTGGAGGCGACCGGCGTCCCGCTGCTGGGAACGTTGTACCGCAACGAAGAGATCCACGCGCCCAGCCGTCACCTCGGCCTGGTCCCGGCGGCGGAACGGGCGAGCGAGTCGGAACGGCTGCTGCCGGAGCTGGCGGCATGGATCAGCGAGGGCGTGGACCTCGGCGCGGTCGTGCAGGTCGCCCGGTCGGCTTCGCGGCTGTCGGGGGAGCCTTGGCGGCCTCCGTTCGCGTATGACGGGCGCCGTACGGTGGTCGCCGCGGCGGCCGGTCCCGCGTTCACCTTCCGCTACACCGAGGCCGTCGAACTGCTCGCCGCCGCCGGTGTGGACGTCGTCGACGTGGATCCGTTGCAGGACAAGGAACTTCCCGAAGGCTGCGCCGGGCTGTACTTCGGCGGTGGCTTCCCCGAGGTCCACGCAGAAGAACTGTCGGCGAACGTCCCGCTACGGACCGCGGTCGCGCGGGCGGTCGGTGACGGAATGCCCGTCGTGGCGGAGTGCGCTGGACTGCTGTACCTGTGCCAGGACATCGACGGGACGCCGATGACCGGCGTCCTGGACGCCTCGGCCACCATGACGAAACGCGGAAAACTCGGCTACCGCAAGGCTTTCTCGCCCGCGGACAGCGTGCTCGCCGTCGCGGGGCAACG
Source organism: Amycolatopsis sp. NPDC043889 (assembly GCF_056435645.1). Classification (NCBI taxonomy): domain Bacteria; kingdom Bacillati; phylum Actinomycetota; class Actinomycetes; order Pseudonocardiales; family Pseudonocardiaceae; genus Amycolatopsis; species Amycolatopsis sp. NPDC043889. Next base: position 144,020 of record NZ_JBWKEC010000008.1, on the reverse strand, counting down.
CGTCACCGGGCACGAATTCCACCGCACGATCATCGAACCCGGCAGCGGCCCGACACCGGCCTGGGGCTGGGATCGCACTCCCGACGGTTTCGCGTCGGCGTCACTGCACGCGTCGTACCTGCACGTCCATTGGGCGGGCTACCCCGAACTCGCCGAACGGTTCGCCACCGCGGTGCGCGCCCATGGCTGACTACGACCTCTGGCACCACGGCGATCGCGAGGTCGGTGAAGGTCTCGTCGATCTGGCGGTCAACGTCCGCCTCCCGGCGCCACCCGCTTGGCTGCGCGCTGAACTGGCGGCGGCCCTGGGCGATCTCGCCGCCTATCCGGACGTCACCGCCGCTGTGGTGGCGGTGGCGCGGCGACACGCTTTGCCGGAGTCCCAGGTGCTGGTGACCTCCGGCGCGGCCGAAGCCTTCACACTGCTGGCCACGGCGTTGCGGCCGTCGTGTGCGGTGGTCGTGCACCCGCAGTTCACCGAACCCGAGGCCGCTCTGCGCGCGGCCGGTCATCCCGTGCACCGGGTGCTGCTGTCACCCGACGACGGCTTCCGGTTGGGCGGGGTCCCGGAGGAGGCGGACCTGGTCTTCGTCGGGAACCCCACGAACCCGACTTCCGTGCTGCACCCGGCCGCGGACCTGCTCGCGCTGGGCCGCCCCGGCCGGCTGGTCGTCGTCGACGAGGCCTTCCTCGACGCCGTCCCCGGCGAGACCGAAAGCGTTGCGGGACAACCGGGTTTCGCCGTCCTCCGCAGCCTGACGAAGACGTGGGGGATCGCCGGTCTGCGCGCCGGATACGTACTGGCGGACGAGTCCGTTGTGGACAGCCTGCGCGCGGTCCAGCCCCCGTGGTCGGTGTCGTCGCTCGCCGCCGTCGCCGTGGTGGCGTGCTGTCGTCCTGCCGCGCTGGAGGAAGCCGAAAAGCTGGCGGTGGCGGCGGAAGCGGATCGGGAGTACCTGGTTTCGGGCCTGACCGTGCTGGGGGTCGAGGTGCTGGGGGAGCCGCGGGGTCCTTTCGTGCTCGTGCGGCTCCCTGGCGCCGACGGTGTCCGGGAACGGTTGAGGGAGAACGGTTTCGCCGTCCGTCGGGGGGACACCTTCCCGGGGCTGGACGCGCGGTACTTGCGGATCGCGGTGCGGGACCGGGAGACGGTGGACGCGTTCTTGGGTGCGTGGCGGGTCGTGAGTGACGTTTCGGGTTCTAACCCGAAACGCCACTCACGACCCGCGCACGACAGTGGTTGGATGAGCCGGTGAACTTCGCGATCGGCGTCTTCGATCTCTTCGCCTACACCATCCCCGGCGCGCTGTACGTCGCGTTCTTCGGCTATCTCGGGACGAAACTCCACATCCTGACCGCGGCGAGCATCGGTGGCGTGCCCACCGTGGTGCTGGTCGTCGTGATCGTGCTGCTGAGCTTCCTGCTGGGCTATTTGGCCTATCCGCTGGGTGAGGCGCTGGAGCGGATCGTGCCGCGACGGCGGAGCCGGGACGCGGCGAAGGAGTTCGTCCGCCGGATGCCCGCGGCGAAGGACCGCCCGTTCCTGAAGGAGAACCCGCATCTCCTGCTGTGCGCGCTGCAACTGCAGGACAAGGAGGTCGCGGCCGACGTCTCGCGGGTGCGCGCGTCCGGTCTCATGGTGCGCAACTGCGCGCCGCCGTTGCTGTTCGGCGCCGTCGCCGCGATCGTCGAGATCTTCGCGGGCAAACGTCCGTTCATCGCCGCCGGGATCGCGGTGCTGCTCGTGTTCGCGTCGCTCACCTTGGTCACGCAGGGACGGAAATTCGGTCTCTGGGCCGGGATGAAGACCTTCGAGCTGTGCTTCTGGTTGCCGGACATCGACGAGAAACTGGCGGCTCCTCAGAAGGACGAAGCCAGCAAGACCCCCGCGACGGCGACCTCGACGCAACCCCCGAGCACGTCCCCGGTGACCCCGCCCAGCCGCTGAACGCACCGCGCCAGCAACGCCGCCGCGGCCAGGTACCCCAACGCCACCGCGGCGAGCCCTTGCCACCACGGGAGTACCAGCGCCGACGCGCCCACGAGCACGGCGAACACCACCGTCGCCGTCCACACCGGCACCGAACCGGCGACGGTCGCGCCCAGTCCTTCCGGCCGGGCCGAGGGGACGCCGCGCGCGCAGCACAGCGAGAGCACCCCGCGTCCGGCGATGACCGCCGTCGCGACCGCCGCGATCCCGTGCCCGGCCGAGATCGCCCCGGCCAGCGCGCCGGTCTGCACGAGCAACGTCAGCACCAGGGTCGCGATCCCGGTCGGCCCGGAATCGCCGCGCCGCATGACGTCCAGCGCCCGCACGCGGTCGTACGAAGCACCGAGCCCGTCCGCCGTGTCGGCGAGCCCGTCCAGATGAAGGCCGCGGCTGCCCAGCGCCACCGCGCCCAACGCGAGTGCCGCCGACGCGAACGCGGGCAGACCGACCAACTCGCCCAGGAAAACGAGCACCGAGGCGACGGCCGCGAGCGGCACGACGGCCAGCGGGGCGAGCACCATCGCGCCGCCCGCCACCCGCCGGTCGATCACCCCCGGCGCCGGCACCCGGACGGTGGTCAGGGTGCCGACGGCCATCTTCAGCGCGTCGGCGATCAAGCCAGATCCGCCAGCAGGCCCATGTCCGCGAGGATCGCCCGCGCCGCCCTCAGCGTCGGCACCGCCTGCACGGCACCGCTGCCCTCGCCGAGCCGCAGCCCGAGGTCGAGGATCGGCTCCAGCCCGAGCGCCTTCAACGCGAACGCCTGCGACGGTTCGGTCGACCGGTGCCCGGCCAGCCACCACCGCTCGGCACCCGGCGCGATCTCGCGGGCGATGAGCGCCGCGGCTCCGGAGAAGACGCCGTCGAGCAGTACCGGAACCCCGCGGACCGCGGCCTGCACGAGAAAGCCCGCCGTCGCGGCGAGACAAGCGCTGCCGAGCGCGGTCAGCACCGCGAAGGGATCCTTCAGCGCTCCGGCCCGCGCCAGCGCGGCCTCGACGACCGCGACCTTCCGCGCGCGACCGTCCTCGTCGATCCCGGTCCCCGTGCCGACGACCTCTTCCGCCGCCAGGCCGAGCACCGAAGCGACCACGGCCGCGCAGATCGTCGTGTTGCCGATCCCCATGTCGCCGGGGATGAGCAGATCCGCGCCGCCGTCGATCTCCTCGTCCGCGATCGCCAGCCCATGGTCGAACGCCGTCCGCGCCTCGCCCTCGGCGAGCGCGTCCTCGACGTCGATCGCACCGGACCCCCGCCGGACCTTGTGCGCGGTGACCTCGGCTGGCACGTCCGCGCCGTCCCAATCCACCGCGATGTCGCACACCCGCACCGTCGCCCCGGACAGCTTGGCCAGCACGCCGACGCCGCTCTTCCCGGCCAGGAACACCCGCACCATCGCCGCGGTGACCTCGCGCGGATACGCCGACATCGCGGAAACCCCGTGGTCCCCGGCGAACACGACCACGCGGACGTCGTCGAGCGGCCGTGGCGGGACGACGCCGTGCGCGGCGCTCAGCCAGGCGGCCAGGTCTTCGAGCCGTCCGAGCGAACCCAGCGGCTTGACCAGGCCGTCCAGTCTGGTGCGCGCCGCGGCTTCGGCGGCGGCGTCCGGGATGGCGATACGCATGGCAGCTCCTAAGGCAGGTCGAGCATCCGTCCGGCGACGACCAGCACGGTCCGGTCGGACACGGCGGACACCCGGTTGTTCACCGCGCCCAGCACATCACGGAACACGCGTCCGGACACCGTCGCGGGCACCACACCGCTGCCGACCTCGTTGCTGACCGCGATCACCGGCACGGAGGCCTGCTCCCACGCCGCCAGGAAGTCCTCCAGCCGGTCGTCGAGCCGCCGTTCCCAGCCCTTGCGTTGCTCCCAGGCGCCGACCTCGTCGAGCACCCGGCTGATCCACGTGCCGAGACAGTCGATGAGCAGCGGATGCGTCGCCGTGCGCAGCACCGTGGCCAGGTCGGTGGTCTCCACCGTCTTCCAGTGGCCCGGCCGCCGTGCGCGGTGCGCGGCCACCCGGGCGGCCCATTCGGGATCTTCGGCGCTCGGCGGCAGCCCGGGCGCGATGTAGGTCAGGTGCGGGTGGCGGGACGCGAGCCGCTCGGCGTGGTGTGACTTCCCAGAGCGGACGCCGCCCAGTATCAGCACCTTGCCGTCGTCGCGCGAATAGCGGCGAAGTGCCCGCGCGAGGGTCTCCAGGACCTTCGCGAGGCGATGCGTCAGCTTGGTCATACCCCGCATTCTCGTGCACGCGCTACGGTTCGCCACGTGCCACTCCGACAAGCCGCCACCGCAGCCGGACTCGTGACCGGTTACGTCGCCGACGCAGTGTTCGGAGATCCACGGAGGAGGCATCCGGTCGCGGGCTTCGGGCGGGCCGCGCAAGCCCTCGAACAGCGGGTTTACGCCGATTCGAAGGTGCGGGGCGCGGCGTACACCGCCGTCTGCGCGGGCACCGTCACCGGATTGGGGGTCGCGGCCCAGTTCTTGACCCGGAAGCGTCCGTTCGCGCGCTTCGCGCTCACCGCGGCGTCCACTTGGGTGGTTCTGGGCGGCAAGGGGCTCGCGGCCGAGGGCACCCGCATGGCCCGGTTGCTCGACGACGGCGACCTGCCTGCCGCGCGGCAGCGGCTCTCGCATCTGTGCGCCCGCGACGCCACCGGGCTCGACACCGGACAACTCGCGCGGGCGACCACCGAGTCCATCGCCGAGAACACCTCGGACGCGGTCATCGCGCCGCTGCTGTGGGGGGCGGTCGCCGGGATCCCCGGCCTGCTGGGTTACCGCGCGCTGAACACGCTCGACGCGATGGTGGGCTACCGGTCCCCGAAGTACGCCAACTTCGGCTGGGCGTCGGCGAGAACCGATGACCTGGCGAACCTGGTGCCGTCCCGGGTCGGCGCGGCGCTCACCGTGGCGTCGGCGCCACTGGCCGGCGGTTTCGCCAAACCCGCCTTCCGGATCTGGCGGCGCGACGGGAAGCACCATCCGAGCCCCAACGCGGGCCAGGTCGAGGCCGCCTTCGCCGGCGCGCTCGGGATCAGGCTGGGTGGGACGAACAGCTACGGCGGACGCACCGAACGCCGCGGCGTCCTCGGCGACGGCCGCGAGCCGGAACCGGTGGACGTGCGCCGCGCGGTCCGGTTGTCGAGGGCGGTCGGTCTCGCCGCGCTCGCCGTCGCGGTGGCGGTCACGCGGTGAGCGGCCTGCTCGTCGCGGGGACGACGTCGGACGCGGGCAAGAGCCTGGTCACCGCCGCGTTGTGCCGCTGGCTCGCGCGCCGGGGCGTGCGCGTCGCGCCGTTCAAGTCCCAGAACATGTCGAACAACTCGATGGTGTGCGCGGACGGCGCCGAGATCGGCCGCGCGCAATGGCTCCAGGCGCGGGCGGCCCGCGTCGAACCCGAAGCCGCGATGAACCCGGTGCTGCTGAAACCGGGGAGCGATCGCCGCAGCCACGTCGTCGCGCTCGGGAGACCGTTCGGCACGCTGGAAGCGGGGGAGTACGCCACGGGGCGGGAAGGCCTCGCCGAAATCGCCTTCGACACGTTTTCTTCGTTGCGACGACGCTTCGACGTCGTGCTGTGCGAAGGCGCGGGCAGCCCGGCTGAGATCAACCTGCGCGAAGGCGACTACGTCAACATGGGGCTGGCGCGGCGCTTCGGCCTGCCTGTGGTCGTCGTCGGCGACATCGACCGCGGGGGCGTCATGGCCGCGATGTTCGGCACCCTCGCCCTGCTGTCCGCCGAAGACCAGGCGCTGGTTTCGGGCTGGCTGGTCAACAAGTTCCGCGGTGACGTCGGCCTGCTGCGGCCGGGACTGGAGACGCTGGAAAAGCTCACCGGCCGCGAGGTCTTCGGCGTGCTGCCCTGGCTCGACCAGGTGTGGATCGACTCGGAGGACGCGCTCGCCGCCGCGGGGTGGGGCGCTTCGGGTGGGTCGCTCCGGGTCGCCGTCGTGCGGTTTCCGCGTGCCTCCAACGCGACCGACGTCGACGCGCTCGCCGCCGAGCCCGGGGTCTCGGTCGCGCTGACCGCCGATCCGGACACGGTCCTTTCCGCCGACGTGGTGATCCTGCCGGGTTCCCGCGCGACCGTGGACGACCTGGCGTGGCTGCGTGCGCGCGGCCTGGCGGACGCCGTGCGGACGCGGGCCGAGGCAGGGCGTCCGGTGCTGGGGATCTGCGGCGGCTATCAGATGCTGGCCGCCGAGATCGAGGACGACGTCGAGTCCGGCGCCGGAACGGTACCCGGTCTCGGTCTGCTGCCCACCAGCGTCTCGTTCAGCCCGGACAAGGTGCTGGCCCGCCCGACGGGTTCCTGGCGCGGGCAACCCGTGGAGGCGTACGAAATCCACCACGGCACCGTGACCGCCACCGGCCCCGCCGAGTCCTTTTTGGACGGATACCGGCAGGGCGCGGTGTGGGGCACGATGTGGCACGGAGCCTTCGAGAACGATGGTTTCCGCCGCGCTTGGCTGGGCGAGGTGGCGGACTGGTCACCCGCCGCCGGGGCACCGGGTTTCGGCGCGTTGCGGGAGAGCATGCTGGACCGGCTCGCCGACGCCGTCGAGGAACACGTCGACATCGAGGCTCTGCTGCGGCTGATAGAGAAGGGTGCCGACGGCGGCCTGCCGTTCGTGCCGCCCGGCGTCCCCTGACGCATTTAGTCCTCTGAATGCGGTCCTTGCGCACGCAACTACCGCATTCAGAGGACTAAATGCTAGCTAACCCGCACGGTGTCTTTACGCCCCAACGCCTTCTCGGCCAAGGCGCCGAAGGTCAGGCCGAGCGCGGTCCAGAGCACCACCTGCGTCCCGACCGACGCGAGCCGGAACGTCCACAGCGTGGAACCCGGGAACCCGTCGGGGACTTCGTCGATCGACGGCAACAGCGCCGCCGCCACCCCGATCAGCACTACGTACCCGCCCGCGGCGATCAGGCCGCCGCGCCAGGCGCCGAGCTTGTCGGCCAGCTTCCGGCCGAACGCCGCCGCGAGGATGCCGACCAGCAGCGAAAGCGCGACGAAACCGAAGTACAGCGAAGTCCGGCTTCCGATCGTGCCCGCCTGACCGACCGCGGGCGGATTCCCCGGGTACTTCAGGAACGGCACCAGGAACACGACCACGAAGGCGCCACCGGCGAGCAGAGCCGCGGTCACCCGCGGCCGCAAAGTGCCGAGGCGCCCGTAGACGAAGGCGAACGCGAGCGAGAACAGCCCGCCGACGGCGACCCCGTACAGGCCGACGCCGGTCAGCAGGCCCACGGTGCTCTGCACACCACGGGTGACGAGCTCTTCCTCGGCCTCGGCCGGGGCGTGTTCATGGGCACCCGGAGCACTGTGCGAATGAGTGGCGGTGCCTTCGAGACCGATGGCGGTATCGACCGAAGGCTCGCCGAAGAAGTACGCGAAAAGGGTCGCCAGGACACCGGCGACCAGGCCCGCGAGCATGCCGCGGACCAGCAAGGTCCTCATCATGGGGCGCGTGCCGCCTAGTGGCACGGGAAGGCCAGCAGATGCCGGCCGTCGTGGACGAACTCGTGGACGTACGAGTTCGCGAACACCGACACCGCGCCCTGCTCGGCGCTGATGAAGTACAGCGTGATCAGCGAAAGGAGGATGACGAGCACCGCCCAGGGCAGGATCTCGCGGACGGGGATCCGGACGGGGACGGGTACTGCGGCTACCGCTTCGGACATGGCGGTGGGACCTCCTCGGGCTAGCGCGGCCTCTTCAGGGGTGTCACGACGGCTCCGGGTCTGGCTTCCCCGATGGCTCGGGGTCACAGTGGCGCGACCGCGCGGATTCTCACCGCGTTCCGGGTGCCGTCGTCTGGCCGACCGAGCGTAGGTCGCCACGAAGCGTCCGGTCAATGTGACGGAACCCGATCGGCGCAGGCTCGTGACGTCACGGGCATCCACCGATCGGTTGATGGGGGCTCCACCGTCGCCCGCCTCAGCCGTGGCCACGCGGTTGATTCGGCGGACCCCCGCCGCGCGGCATGGTCTTCGTATGGCAATCATCGAGGTGGAAGACCTCGTCAAACGCTACGGCGACCACACCGCGGTGAACGGGGTCGGTTTCGCCGTCGAGCAGGGCGAGATCTTCGGCATTCTGGGCCCCAACGGGGCAGGCAAGACCACGACGGTCGAGTGCGTCGAGGGGCTGCGCGTCCCGGACGGCGGGACCATCCGGGTCTGCGGGATCGACCCGCGAAGCGAAACCGGCGAGCTGCGGCAGCTGCTCGGCGCGCAACTGCAGGAAAGCGAGTTGCCGGACAAGCTCAAGGTCGGCGAGGCGATGGAGCTGTACGGCTCCTTCTACCGTGAACCGGCCGACTGGCGGGAGCTTCTCGGCATCCTCGACCTGACCGCCAAGATCGACACCCAGTTCCGCAGGTTGTCCGGCGGACAGAAGTAACGGCTGTCGATAGCGCTCGCGCTGATCGGCAACCCGAGGGTGGCGGTGCTCGACGAGCTCACCACCGGCCTGGACCCGCAGGCGCGCCGTGACGCGTGGGGCCTGATCGAGCGCGTCCGCGACCGCGGCGTCACGATCCTGCTGGTCACGCATTTCATGGAGGAAGCCGAACGACTGTGCGACCGGCTCGCGGTGATCGACGCCGGCCGCGTCGTCGCGCTCGACACCCCGGCCGGGCTGGTCGCCGGCGTCGACGACCGGCAACGCATCCGGTTCCGTCCGTCCGCCCCGCTGGACCACTCCGTGCTGACCGCGCTGCCCGAGGTCACCTCGGTCGACCGCGCGGGCGACCAGCTCGTCGTGACCGGCACGGGCAACCTGCTGCTCGCCGTCACCACCGTGCTCGCCCGCAACCAGGTCACCGCGGCCGGCCTGCGGGTCGAGCAGGCGTCGCTGGACGACGCGTTCGTCGCGCTCACCGGCCGCACCATCGACTCCTGAGGAGAACACCATGTCCGCCCTCGCCCGGCTCACCGTCGCCGAGACCAAACTCTTCTTCCGCGAGCCGATGCTCGTGTTCTTCGTGCTCGCGTTCCCACCGCTCCTGCTCGTCGTCCTCGGCGCGTTCCCCGCGTTGCGAGAACCCAGCGCGGACCTCGGCGGCGCCAGGGCGATCACCCTGTACCTGCCGATCATCGTCACGATGGGGCTCGCCATGTTCGCGCTCAACAGCGTGTCCCAGCTGCTCGCCACCTACCGGGAGAAGGGGGTGCTGCGGCGCATGCGGACCACCCCGGTCAAACCGCACGTCATGCTCGGCGCCCAGCTGCTGATGTCCACGATCATGTCCGTGGCGACGATGCTGGTCGTGCTGGCCATCGGCAGGGTGATGTACGACGTGGGCCTGCCCCGGCAGCTCTTCGCGTACCTGATCGCCTATCTGCTGACGGCGCTGGCGATGTTCGCGATCGGCCTGCTGGTCGCCTCCGTCGCGCCGACCGGCAAGAGCGCGGGCGCGATCGGGACCCTGCTGTTCTTTCCGATCCTGTTCTTCGCCGGTCTCTGGGTGCCGCGCGCCGAGATGAACGACGTCCTGCGGACGATCAGCGACTTCACTCCGCTGGGTGCGGGCGTGCAATCATTGCAGGACGCCGCCGCCGGTCACTGGCCGCAACCACTGCAGGTGGCGGTCTTGCTGGGGTGGACGATCACTGCAGGCGGGCTGGCCGCCCGGTACTTCCGCTGGGAGTGAGTCGTGGGCATCGAAGCGGAGCTGCGTGCGGAGTTCGACCGCTGGGAACGGGTCGAGACGAAGGTCTTCAACGTCCTTCCGTACGTCCTGCTGGCGATCGGCGTGCTCATCGCGGTGCTGCTGCCGATCTGGCGGGTGCCGGTACACCTGCCGACAGTGCTCACGCTTTCGGCCGCGATCCTGGCCTGGACCTTCTGGTTCCACACGCTTCATCCGGAATGGCACCGGAACGGCCCGCTGATGGGCCTGTACTACACGGGCCTGATGGTGCTGACGGCCTGCCTGGTCGCGGTCGCGCCGTGGTACGGCCTGTTCGCCTTCATCGGCTACCCCCAGGCGTTCCATTACCTGAAAGGCCGCTGGCGGTACGCCGGGGTCGCCGCCACGTCCGTGATCTCGGCGGTGGCGTACCTGGGCGGGCTGACCGGGATCCGGGACGAGAACATGTGGGCGGCGTGGGCGGCGCTCAGCGTGATCATCACCGTGCTGGCCGGGGCTTTCTCCCGGATCGCCGAGCAGTCGGACCAGCGCAACCTCAAACAGAAGCAGGCGCTCGCCGAGCTGAACGAGGCGAACACCAGGCTGGAGGCGGCGCTGGAGGAGAACGCCGGCCTGCACGCCCAGCTGCTGGTCCAGGCCAGGGAGGCCGGGGTGCTCGACGAGCGGCAGCGGATCGCCAGGGACATCCACGACACCTTGGCCCAGGGCCTGGCAGGCATCCTCACCCAGCTCCAGGCCGCCGAGCAGACCCTGGACGAGCCTCCGGTGCTGCACCGGCACGTGACGAACGCGATGAACCTCGCGAGGGAGAGCCTGACCGAGGCACGCCGGACGGTGCACGCGGTGCAGCCGGAGCCACTCGCCGAGGGCAGGCTCCAGGACGCGATCGGCGAGGTGACCAGGCGCTGGTCGGAGGTGAACCACATCGAGGCGGTGCTGACCACCACCGGCGACCCCCGGCCGATGCACGCCGATGTCGAGGTGACGCTGCTCCGGGCCGCGCAGGAAGCACTGGCCAACGTGGCCAAGCACGCGAAGGCGGGCCGAGTCGGCCTGACCCTGTCGTACATGGAGGATCTGGTGACGCTCGACGTGCGTGACGACGGTGTGGGCTTCGAACCCACCGCCAAGCGCGCCAACGGTTCCGCCGACGGAGGGTTCGGGCTGACCGGTATGCGCCAGCGCGTGCAGCGCCTCGCCGGCCGCCTCGACATCGAGTCGGAGCCGGGCGGGGGCACCGCGATCTCGGCGTCCGTACCGGCGATCCCGGCCGGAGCGGAGCAGTGATCTCGCTGCTGATCGTCGACGACCATCCCGTGGTACGGGACGGACTGCGGGGCATGTTCAGCGCAGACCCGCGCTTCGATGTCCTCGGCGAGGCCGGGGACGGCGAGGAGGCCATCACCGCCGGGGTGAAGCTCCGTCCCGACGTGATCCTCATGGATCTGCGGATGCCCCGGATCGACGGCGTCACCGCCATCGAGGAGCTGGCGAAACGCGGGGTGACTTCGCGGATCCTCGTGCTCACCACCTACGACACGGACAGCGACGTGCTGCCCGCCATCCAGGCCGGTGCCACCGGCTACCTGCTGAAGGACGCGCCGAGGGAAGAACTGTTCCGCGCGGTGGAGGCGGCCGCGCAGGGGAAGGCGATGCTTTCTCCCGCCGTCGCGACCCGGTTGATGGGCCAGATGCGGCAGCCGACTTCAGGCCCGCTCTCACACCGTGAACTGGAAGTCCTGGAACTGATCGCCCAGGGCTCGACGAATCGTGAGGCCGCGAAGAGGCTGTTCATCAGCGAAGCGACGGTGAAGACCCACCTGCTGCACGTGTACGCGAAACTCGGCGTCAAGGACCGGGCGGCGGCCGTGGCCACGGCGTTCTCCCAGGGGTACCTGACACCGCGCGGCTGATGGCGCGGCGTCGGCGGAATCCTTGCGGTCCGCGGCGGGGCGCATGCCAAAATCCAGCTATGACACCTGCGGTGGCGGCACTCGATGTCGGCGGAACGTCCATCAAGGCGGCCCTGTACGACGCGGACCTGAAAGACCTCGCCAGCCTGCGCGAGCCGACGGCCCGCGGAGCGGACGGCGAGGCGCTCGCGGACCAGGTCGCGCGGATCGTGGAAACGCTGGGCAAGCAGGCGGGGACCGGGACGCCGGACGCCGTCGGCGTGGTCATCCCCGGCATCGTCGACGAAGTCGGGCGAGTGGCCCGGTTCTCGGCGAACCTCGACTTCCGGAACGTGCCGTTCGGCGAGATGCTCGACCGCAGGCTGGGGCTGCCGTTCGCGTTCGGGCACGACGTCCGCGCCGGCGGGCTCGCGGAGTTCCGCGTCGGCGCGGGCAAGGGCTGCACCGACGCCGCCTTCATCCCGGTCGGCACCGGGATCGCGGCCGCGCTCCAGCTCGACGGGAAGCTGTACGCCGCGGGCGGGCAAGGCGGCGAGATCGGGCATATCGACGTCGGCCACCGGCTGCCGTGCGGGTGCGGCGCGACGGGATGTCTCGAGGCGATCTCCTCCGCGTCGGCCATCGCCCGCCGCTACAGCGAGCACACCGGACGGCCCGCCGACGGCGCCGAGCAGGTGGTCGACGCCGCCCGGCACGGCGACGAGGCCGCGATCTCCGTGGTCAACGACGCGCTCGAAGGGCTCGGCCACGGCATCAAGACCCTGGTCACGCTGTTGGCGCCCGAAGTCGTCGTCCTCGGTGGCGGCCTGTTCACCGCGGGCGACTACGTCCTCGAACCCGTACGCGCGTGGCTGGCGGCGAACCTGCAGTTCCAGCGGATGCCCGAACTGCGGATCGCGCAGCTCGGCGACGAGGCGGGCAGGCTCGGCGCGGCGCTGCTGGCGCTGGACCGGCTCAAGCCTTGACCACGCGCACGCCTTCCTCCTCGAAGGCGTGCACCCGCTCCGGATCCGCGCGGCCATCGGTGACGAGAACGTCGACGTCGGTGGTCGCGCAGATCTTCGCGAAGGCGTGACCGCCGAGTTTCCCGCTGTCGGCGAGCACGACGACCTGCCGGGCACGGGCGGCCATCAGCCGGTTCGTGCTCGCGTCGCCCTCGTGATGCGCCTGCGCGCCGTGCACCGGGTCGAAGGCGTCCACCCCGAGGAACACCAGATCGAGCGAGATCTGGTCGAGGAACAGGTGCGACAGCGGCCCGGACAGGTCGAACGACTGCTGCCGTGCGACCCCGCCGGTCACCACGATCTTGATATTGGGCCGGACGGCGAGTTCGTGGGCGATGTTGAGCGCGTTCGTCACCACGGTGAGCGACGGCCCTCCGGTCGGCTCGCCCATGTCCGGCCGGGTCGCGAGCGCGCGGCCCACTTCGGTGCTCGTGGTGCCGCCGTTGAGGCCGACCACCATGCCGGGGTCGACCATTCTGGCCGCGGCGGCGGAAATCCGTTGCTGTTCGGGCGCGTTGCGCGCCGCCTTGTGCCGCAACGGAAGGTCGTAGGCGACGTTGCTCGCCACGGCGCCGCCGCGGGTGCGGACCACGAGATTGCGCCCGGCCAGGTGATCGAGGTCCCGGCGGATCGTCGCGGGGGAGACACCGAGTTCGCCCGCCGAAACCTCGACGTCGACTTTTTCCCGCTCTCCCACCATGTCCAATAATGCCGTGAGTCGTTCATGCCGATTCATCCCCAGCTCCCTCCCCGAAGCCCGATGTCGCTTACCGCACCGGACAAAGTACTACGCGTCGCGAAAGGGGCAGGCTCGGGACGCCGGGAGAAAGCTAAATGGGCGGGCGCCGGCCACCCCCAGTGTGACCGGCGTCCGCCCGGTGGCCGGTACGCCCAGGACCGGCCCGTTTCGCAGGCTATCTCCGCCGACTCCAAACTGATATCCGCTTTACGCCCGTTTCGGTGACGTTTAGCGGATAACCCGATCAGCCCTTGCCGCCGAGCCCGCGCAGGAACGCGAGCGACGGCATGAAGAAGTAGTCGCCGCCCTTCAGTGTCACCGACTGCGGGATCGGATCCGCGGTCACCGTGCGGTCGCCCGCCCATTCCGTGGTGTAGACGGATTCCGGCCGCGGGCCCTGGCCGATGACCGGGTCGAGGCCCGGCGGCTTGACCCCGGCGGGCGGGATCGGGAACCCCGGGTTGTTCGACCAGGTCGCCTGGGTGAACTCGAACTGGTTGCCCAGCACCGAATTGAACGCCATGAACAGCAGCCCGACGCCGCCGCTGGGCCGGGCCGACGGTGGCAGGTCGGCGTTCGGATCGTCGGCTCGTTCGCCGTAGGGCACGCCCCGCCGCGCCATCAGGTGCAGGCGTTCCTGCGGCGGCTGTTCCGCGCCTCCGCTGCCGCGCGGGTTCGTCTTCCGGATATGGGCTTGGAAGGGGCATTTGGCGCCGGCGGCGTCACTTCCGTAGTCGAAGTTGTTCGGTACCGGACTTTCCGCACCCTCTTCCCGTTGCGCGGTCAGCGGGGTGCCGTCTTCGAAACGGCCGACGATCATCGCGCCCGCCCGTTCCCGGTCTTCGCCGACGAGGCCCAATTGATCCGCCAAATCCTCCTCGGACTGCTTGAATCGCCGCACATTCTGTTCCAGTTTGCGGAAAACGAAGTAGCTGCCGAAATGCACTCCTGGATCGGGGGCGGCGTGATCCGGGACGAGCACCTGGTTCAGCGGAGCGGTCGGATCCCAGACTCCGATGCCGTCCGTTTCCGTCTTTTCCGCGTGGATGTCCTCGACCAGGAAGAGCGGCTGGCTCCGGCCGTCGACGTAGCCGAAATGTTCGATTCCGTTCCCGTTGGCGTTCACCCGCCCGAGTCCGGTTTCCTCGGCGACGACGGAAACCGTCGACGGAATCAGTGCCAGAACCTCGTTCCGGCGCGCGGTCATCGGAGCGTCCTCGGCGTCGCCGATGATGACGACCGCGTGGATCTCGTCGTGGTATCCACCGTCGAACGTGGAGCGCGGCGGGTCGTTCAGCTTCTCGCGGGTCTCCTGCGCACGCATGCCGAGACGGAACGATGCGTCTTGCGGCACCTCGATTTTCAGGAACCGGTAGCCGGCCGCGGTCAGTCCGGTGCCGACGTAGGGCGCCCCCTTCACCCCTTCGGTTTTGAAGCGCTCGACCTCGGTCAGGTGGGTCTTCGCGGACTTCATCAGCGGGACGAGCGACGCGAGGAACTTCATCGCGTCCTGGACCTCCGAAAAACGGAGGAACAGTGCGGAAAAATGGTCGCGAGCGTGTGCTTTGAGGATGTTCGGCTGTAGTTCGTCGAGCATCTTCGCGGCGTCGCCGGTCGCGGTCTTCCATTCCAAGGGCATGGTCAGATCGACGGACATGGCAAGGAACCCCCTCCTTGAGAACCCGTCCGGCGGCCCCGGCAGGTCTGATGCCGGTCGCCGTGCGGGTCTTACCCTTGATACAACCGATACCGAAAGCTCGCTGTCATCACCCGTAACTACACTCTTTCGGCGGTTCTTTCACTCGAAAGGACCAGTGTGCCGATCACGCCCCGCATTTAGTCCTCTGCATGCGGTGGTTGCGCACGCAACTACCGCATGCAGAGGACTAAACGCGCGAGGGAGTAACACGCGTGAAGGCCCCCTTCCCCTTGGGTTCACCCAAGGGGAAGGGGGCCTTCACGCGCTAAAAGCGGCCTAGGTGAGCGGCCGGTCGGTCGGCGCGATCGGGGCGGGCAGCACGTCTCGCCCGGTGAGGAACGCGTCCACCCCGGCCGCGGCGGAGCGGCCTTCGGCGATCGCCCACACGATGAGCGACTGGCCTCGGCCCATGTCGCCCGCCACGAACACGTTGTCGACGCTGGTCTTGAAGGACTTGTCGCGGGCGACGTTGCCGCGCTGGTCCAGTTCGACGTCGAGCGACTCCAGCAGGCCTTCCCGCTCCGGGCCGACGAAGCCCATCGCGAGCAGCACCAGCTGCGCGGGCAGTTCGCGTTCCGTGCCTTCGACCGGGACGAACTTGCCGCCCTCGTTGCGCACCTCGACCAGCTTCAGCGCGCGCACGCGCCCGCCCGCGTCGGCCAGGAACTCCTGGGTGTTGACCGAGTACAGCCGCTCGCCACCCTCTTCGTGCGCGGAAGAGACGCGGTAGATCATCGGGTACGTCGGCCACGGGTGCGCGTCGGACCGCGAAAGCGGCGGCTTCGGCATGATCTCCAGCTGCGTCACCGACTTCGCGCCCTGGCGGTGCGACGTCCCGACGCAGTCCGCGCCGGTGTCGCCACCGCCGATGACCACGACGTCGAGGCCTTCGGCGTTGATCGGCGAGACGTCCAGCTCTCCGGCGGCGACCCGGTTGGCGTGCGGCAAGAACTCCATCGCCTGGTGGATACCGGCGTGCTCGCGGCCGGGGATCGGCAGGTCGCGCCACGCGGTCGCGCCGCCGGCGAGGACCACGGCGTCGTAGGACGACTTGAGCTCCTCGACGGTGAGGTCGACGCCGACGTTCACCGAGGTCCGGAACTCCGTGCCCTCGGCCCGCATCTGGTCGAGGCGCCGGTCGAGCCGGTGCTTCTCCATCTTGAATTCGGGGATGCCGTAGCGCAGCAGCCCGCCGATCTTGTCGGCCCGCTCGAAGACCACGACGCTGTGGCCCGCGCGCGTGAGCTGCTGCGCCGCGGCGAGTCCCGACGGGCCGGATCCGACCACCGCC
This sequence comes from Amycolatopsis sp. NPDC043889, assembly GCF_056435645.1. Taxonomy (NCBI): domain Bacteria; kingdom Bacillati; phylum Actinomycetota; class Actinomycetes; order Pseudonocardiales; family Pseudonocardiaceae; genus Amycolatopsis; species Amycolatopsis sp. NPDC043889. The sequence continues at coordinate 127,705 of NZ_JBWKEC010000008.1, read as the reverse complement.
ACCTTCTTGCCGGTCTTGACGACCGGCGATTCCGGCGTGACCCAGCCTTCTTCGAAGGCCCGGTCGATGATCGAGATCTCGACCCGCTTGATGGTGACGGGATCGTCGTTGATCCCGAGCACACACGCCGTCTCGCACGGCGCCGGGCAGAGGGTCCCGGTGAACTCCGGGAAATTGTTGGTCGCGTGCAACCGCTCGGCCGCGTCGCGCCAATCGTCACGCCAGGTCAGCGTGTTCCACTCGGGGATGAGGTTCCCGAGCGGGCAGCCCTGGTGACAGAACGGGATGCCGCAGTCCATGCAGCGTCCGGCCTGCTTCTGCAGCTTCGACGTCGCGAAGTCCTCGTACACCTCGCGCCAGTCCATCAGGCGCAGGTCGACGGGACGGCTCTTGGGCGTCTCGCGAGTGGTGGTCAGAAAGCCCTTGGGGTCAGCCATGTGCGGCCTCCATGATCGCCTCGTTCACGTCACGCCCGTCGCGCTCGGCCTCAGCCTGCGCCGCGAGCACGCGCTTGTAGTCCTTCGGCATGACCTTGCCGAACCGGTCGACGGCGGCGTCCCAATCGGCGAGCAGCGCACGCGCGACCGCGGACTCCGTTTCGTCGTAATGCTTTTCGAGCGCCTCGCGCAGGAAGTCCACATCGGACGAATCCAGCGGGTCGACGTCGACCATCTCCGGGTTGATCCGGTGCGCGGGCAGGTCCAGCACGTAGGCGACGCCGCCCGACATCCCGGCCGCGAAGTTGCGGCCCACGCTGCCGAGCACGACGACACGGCCGCCGGTCATGTACTCGCAGCCGTGGTCGCCGACGCCCTCGACGACGGCCAGCGCGCCCGAGTTTCGCACGCAGAACCGCTCGCCGACCTTGCCGCGGATGAAGATCTCGCCGCTGGTCGCGCCGTAGCCGATCACGTTGCCCGCGATGATGTGCTCTTCGGCGTTGTACCGCGCCACCTTCGGCGGCCGCACGATGAGCCGTCCACCGGAGAGGCCCTTGCCGACGTAGTCGTTGCCGTCACCGTAGAGCCGCAGCGTGATGCCCTTGGGCACGAACGCGCCGAACGACTGACCGGCGGTCCCGGTGAAGGTGACGTCGATCGTGTTGTCCGGCAGGCCTTCGCCGCCCCACCGCTTGGTGAGCTCGTGGCCGAGCATGGTGCCCACGGTCCGGTTCACGTTGCGGACCGGCAACTCCAGCCGCACCTTGTCCCCGGAGGACAGCGCGCCCTCGGCGAGCTGGATCAGCGTGTTGTCGAGCGCCTTCTCCAGCCCGTGGTCCTGCACCGTCTGCTGGTGCCGCAGTCCGGCCGGGGCCATGTCGGGCACGTGGAAGATCGGCGACAGGTCGAGCCCGGCGGCCTTCCAGTGGTCGATCGCCTTGCGCTTGTCGAGCATCTCCGCGTGGCCGACGGCCTCGGCGATGGACCGGAAACCCAGCTCAGCCAGGTACTCCCGGACCTCCTGGGCGATGAACTCGAAGAAGTTCACCACGTACTCCGCCTTGCCGCTGAACTTCTCACGCAGCTTGGGGTTCTGCGTCGCGACACCGACCGGGCAGGTGTCGAGGTGACACACCCGCATCATGATGCAGCCGGAGACCACCAGCGGCGCGGTCGCGAAACCGAACTCCTCGGCGCCGAGCAGCGCGGCGATGACGACGTCACGGCCGGTCTTGAGCTGGCCGTCGGTCTGCACGACGATGCGGTCACGCAGCCGGTTGGCCAGCAGCGTCTGCTGCGTCTCGGCGAGCCCGAGTTCCCAGGGGCCGCCCGCGTGCTTGATCGACGACAGCGGGGAAGCACCCGTGCCACCGTCGTGCCCGGAGATGAGCACGACGTCCGCGTGCGCCTTGGACACACCGGCCGCGACCGTGCCGACGCCGACCTCGGACACGAGCTTCACGTGGATACGCGCGGCCGGGTTGGCGTTCTTGAGGTCGTGGATCAGTTGGGCGAGATCCTCGATCGAGTAGATGTCGTGGTGCGGCGGCGGCGAGATCAGCCCGACACCCGCCGTGGAGTGCCGCGTCTTCGCGATCCACGGGTACACCTTCGCGCCGGGCAGCTGGCCGCCTTCGCCGGGCTTCGCGCCCTGCGCCATCTTGATCTGGATGTCGTCGGCGTTGACCAGGTACTCGCTCGTGACGCCGAACCGGCCGCTCGCGACCTGCTTGACCGCGCTGCGGCGCTCGGGGTCGTAGAGCCGCTCCGGATCCTCGCCGCCCTCACCGGTGTTCGACTTGCCGCCGAGGCGGTTCATCGCGATGGCCAGGGTTTCGTGCATCTCCGCCGAAATCGAGCCGTAGGAGATCGCGCCGGTGGCGAACCGCTTGACGATCTCGGAGACCGGTTCGACCTCCTCGATCGGCACGGCGGGCCGCTGCCCGATCTTGAAGTCGAACAGCCCGCGCAGCGTGTACAGCTTCTGCGCCTGGTCGTCGACGGCCTTCGTGTACTCCTTGAAGACCTCGTACTTCCCGGCACGGGTGGAGTGCTGCAGCTTGAACACCGTCTGCGGGTTGAACAGATGCGGCTCACCCTCGCGGCGCCACTGATAGTCCGAGCCGGTCTCCAGCTCGCGGTGGTTCGCGCGGAAACCGTCGCGCGGGAACGCCCGGCGGTGCCGCTCGGCGACTTCCAGCGCGAGCGTGTCGAAGCCGACGCCGCCGAGCCGGGAAGTGGTGCCGGTGAAGCAGTTCTGGATGACCTCGTCGCCGAGCCCGACCGCTTCGAAGATCTGCGCGCCGGTGTAGGAGGCCACTGTGGACACTCCCATTTTCGACATCGTCTTGCGGACGCCCTTGCCCAGTGCCTTGATCAGGTTCGCAGTCGCCTGCTTCGCGGTGACGCCGGGGATCAGGCCCTGGTCGGCCATCTCCTCGACGGTCGCCATCGCCAGGTATGGGTTCACCGCCGCGACGCCGTAGCCGACCAGCAGTGCGATGTGGTGCACCTCGCGCGCGTCGCCCGCCTCGACGATGAGGCCGACCTGCGTACGGGTCTTCTCGCGCACCAGGTGGTGGTGCACCGCGCCGGTGAGCAGCAGTGACGGGATACCCGCGTGGTCCTCGTCGATGCCGCGGTCGGAGAGCACGATCAGCCGCGCGCCCTCGGCGATGGCCGCGGACACCTCGGCCCGGATCTCGTCGAGCCGCCGCACGAGCGCCTCGCCGCCGCCGTGGACGTCGTAGGTGCCGTGCACGGTGACGGCCTGGAACTCTGGCAGATCGCCGTCGTCGTTGACGTGCACGAGTTTGGCGAACTCGTCGTTGTCCAGCACCGGGAAGGGCAGCACGATCCGGCGGCACGACGACGCGTCGGCCGTCAGCAGGTTCGGCTGCGCGCCGAGCTGGGTGCCGAGCGCGGTGACCAGTTCCTCGCGGATCGCGTCCAGCGGCGGGTTGGTCACCTGGGCGAAGAGCTGGATGAAGTAGTCGAAGATCAGCCGCGGGCGGCTGGACAGCGACGCGATGGGGGAGTCGTTGCCCATCGAGCCGATCGGCTCCGCGCCGGTGCGGGCCATCGGCTGGAGCAGGACGTCGAGTTCTTCTTCGGTGTAGCCGAAAGCCTGCTGGCGGCGCACGAGCGCGGCGTGCGGCGGGATCTCGCGCTCACGTTCGGGAAGCCCGTCGAGCGGGAGCAGCCCGTCCTCGACCCATTCGTCGTACGGGTGCTCGGTGGCGAGCCGGTCCTTGATCTCCTCGTCCTCGACGATCCGGCCGGCGGCCGTGTCCACGAGGAACATGCGGCCCGGCTCCAACCGTCCTTTCCGGACGATCGTGGACTGCTCCAGTTCCAGCACGCCGACCTCGCTGGCGAGGACGACGAGGCCGTCTTCGGTGACCCAGTACCGGGCGGGGCGCAGGCCGTTGCGGTCGAGCACCGCGCCGATCTGGGTGCCGTCGGTGAAGGAGACCAGCGCCGGGCCGTCCCACGGTTCCATCAGCGTCGAGTGGAACTCGTAGAACGCGCGGCGCGCGGGGTCCATCTCCTGATGGTTCTCCCAGGCCTCCGGGATCATCATCAGCACCGCGTGCGGCAGCGGGCGTCCGCCGAGGTGGAGCAGCTCCAGCACCTCGTCGAAGGACGCCGAGTCGCTCGCGCCGCGGGTGATGATCGGGTAGATCCGCTTGATATCACCCGGGATCAGGTCGGATTCGAGCAGCGCCTCACGCGCGTCCATCCAGTTCCGGTTGCCGCGCAGGGTGTTGATCTCGCCGTTGTGGGCGACGTACCGGTACGGGTGCGCCAGCGGCCACGACGGGAAGGTGTTGGTGGAGAAGCGGGAGTGCACCAGGCCGATGGCGCTGGTGACGCGCTCGTCGGTGAGGTCGGCGAAGAACTTCTCGACCTGCGGCTCGGTGAGCATTCCTTTGTAGACGATCGTGCGCGAGGACAGGCTCGGGAAGTAGACGTCGTCCTCGACGAGCGCGTGCTCGGCGCGTTTGCGCACCACGAACGCGGCGCGTTCCAGGGCGAGGCCCTCCAGCGCGTCCTGTCCGGCAAGGAACAGCTGGCTGAAATACGGCATGGTCTCGGCCGCGCCGGTGCCGACGTGTTCGGTGTGGACGGGAAGGTCACGCCAGCCGAGGACGCGCATGCCCTCTTCGGCGGCGACGCGCTCGATGGTCGTCATCGCCCGGCCACGGGCGTTTTCGTCCTGTGGAAGGAAAGCCGTGCCGACGGCGTACGCGCCGGGCTCGGGAAGGTCGAAGCCGACGACGTCGCGATAGAACTCGTCGGGGACCTGGATGAGGATCCCGGCACCGTCGCCGGTCTCCGGGTCGGCGCCGCGAGCCCCGCGATGTTCCAGGTTCCGCAGCGCGATCAGCGCTTTGGCGACGATGCCGTGATCGCGTTTACCGGAGAGATCGGCGACGAACGCGACACCGCAGGCGTCGTGCTCGAACTCCGGGTCATACAGGCCTTCGGGGGCCTTGCTGCCCTTGTAGCTGGCATGGTGGGTCACGGCTGGCCGCCTCCCAAGGCGTCGGCGCGACCGGTACCACTCCGTTCGGGTGGTTCGTGCGTGAACCAGTTAACGGAGTGGTCCGGGACCGCGATGGTCAGTCGAGAGGGAACGATCCCGCCCGCGGAAACGGGGGCAGGCCTCGTAGAGCCGCACTGCACTGGGCGGCCGATGCGCATATCGGTACTGCTGTGCACGTGGGTGCCGTCTGGCCACTGTGGTGGGCGGCTGACGGGTACACGTGTTACTCCCGGGTTCGCCGGTCTTATGACGATAGTGTGAAATCGCTGTTATCGACATACGTCGCTTGGTCGGGGTGGGAAATGCCACGCGGGCGTTGACTTCAAACATCATCTGCCCACTGGCTGGAATGACATGTCCACTGAGTGGAGCATCAGCACGTTGACCTGCGCTTATGACTGACGGGCTCATCCAGAAGTGTGACCTGGGTCGCTCGGGAGAGTGGGTTGCGCCCGTGTTGCGATGACCCCGGGTGACCGCCGAATCGCCCGAACGGCAGAGTGACCCGGCCGGTTTGAGAGGCTTGGCCGATGGCGGATCGTTATCTCACCGTGGCGGGCACCGGGGTCCACGAGATCGAAATCCGGCGGTCGCGCTTCCTCTGCGCGCTCGCCCCGGTCACCTCGGAAGAGGCCGCCCGCGAGGTGATCGCCGCCAGGAAGAAGGCCGATCCGGCGGCCCGGCACCACTGTCACGCGTTCGTGTTAGGCGCCGACGGCAGGACTCAACGTTCGAGTGACGACGGCGAGCCCGCGGGCACGGCGGGCACCCCGATGCTCGAGGTGCTCCGCCGCCGGGAGCTGACCGACACCGTCGCGGTGGTGACCCGCTACTTCGGTGGGGTGCTGCTCGGGGCCGGCGGCCTGATCCGCGCGTACGGGCAAGCCGTTTCGGAGGCCGTCGACGTCATCGGCGTCCGGGAGTACCGGCGGCTGCGGCTGGTGGAGGTCGTCGTCGACTACGACCGGGCCGGACGGCTGGAGAACGACATTCGCTCGTCGCCGTACCTGCTGCACGCGACCCGCTTCGAAGACGTCGCGCACTTCGACGTCGGACTCGCGCCCGACCAGGGAGACATGTTCCACGCCTGGCTCGCCGACCTCACCGGCGGGGAGGCCCTCGCCGAGGAGATCGGCGAAACCTGGCTGCCCACCTCGTGAGTGGTAAGGACGGTTCTAACCGTCCTTGCCACTCACGAGGCCGACGCGGGCCCGCCACTCCTCCAGCGTGATGGCGTACTCGACCTCGCCCTCTTCCGTGCCGGGGATCGGGTTGTCGAAGTGCTCGTGATAGGTCCGGACGTGCCGCATCCCGATCTTCTCCATGACCCGCCGGGACCCGAGGTTCACCGCCATGGTCGCCGCCCAGATCCGCCGGGCGCCGAATTCGGTGAACCCCTTCTCAACGATCGCCAGCGAACCCTCGGTCGCATACCCCTTGCCCCAGGACGACCGGTTCAGCCGGTAACCCAGCTCGGGATCATCGGTGTGGTGACCGCGCAACGGTCGGAAATGGAACCAGCCCAGGAAATCCCCGCTCGATTTCTCGATCGCCGCCCAGAACCCGTAACCGGGGAAACGCTCGTAGTAACCGATAAAGGCGGGAAGGTCGTGGTTTTCGATCTCCGCCCGGTCGGCGGGTTCGCCACCGTTGAGGTAGCGCATGACTTCGGGGTCGTCGTAGAGCGCGAACAGAGGGTCGACGTCGGTGTCGGTGAACTGTCGCAGCAGGAGCCGCTCGGTCTCCAGAAAGACACGCATCGGCAAAGCGTGGCGACGGCGAGCCGCCCTGGCAACCCGATTACGCGGCCGCTTCGGGGCCCGCGAGGTCGTCCAGCGCCGCCGCCCCGGCCTCGGTGAGCAGGGCGGGAACGCGCTCGCCCCACCGGCCGTCCCTGGCGGGCGCCACCAGGCCGAGATGGGCGAGGCGATGCGCGGTGTGCTGGTCGCAGCAGGCGAGGCCGTCGACGAACAGGTCCGGCTCGCGGCTGCAGCTGATCTCGGCGTGGCCCTCGGCCACGGCTCTCAGGGTGGCCCGCTCACGATGATTGAGGTCCGTCCGAAGGTCCATGGCGTGCCTCCTTTCCGTCCCGCACTGACCAGTTAAACCCATACCCCCGACAGTTTCCGTCTCCTTGGCTGCGAAGTCCGGGATTTCGGGCGGACTGAAGGGCGGCGAGTCGTCCACTAAGGGGTATCACCCGGTATTCGCGGCGGAAGCGGTTCCAGTTCGGTCTTGCGCAGATGCCGGAAAATGATCGAACTGCGGAAGCCGATGATCTCCTTGCGCTTCGCCAAGCGATCCACGAGGAATGCGTGGAGCTGATCGACGTCCTGTGCGGCGACGTGGATCAGGAAATCGTCGCTGCCGGCGGTGACGAAGACCGAAAGGACTTCCGGCAATTCCGCGACCGAACGCTGGAAGGAGTCGATCACCTCCCGGCTCAAGGGTCGCACCTGCGCCGAGACCATCGCCTGGACGCCGCGGTTGAGGCTGCGCAGGTCGATGTCGGCGTGATAGCCGCGGATGACTCCGCGCTCCCGCAGCAGCCGCGTCCGTTCCAGGCAGGTCGACGGCGCGACGCCGACCTTGCGGGCGATGTCGCGGTTCGACTGCCGCGCATCCGCCTGGAGTTCCCGGATGATCGCCGAATCAAGTTCGTCCACGCCCACTCCTTGACCTCGTTCGCCGAATAACGTTCGGCAACTCCCCTGTAAGCCTGGGAATCAGCCTAGCTTCAGCGCAATCAGCCGACTAAATGCGTGGGAGGAAGCGAGATGTCCGTACAGGAGTTGGTCGTCCGGAGGGGACAGCGGTCCGGAGTGACCACGATGGTGGCCGTGCATTCGAGCGCCCTCGGCCCGGCCGTCGGCGGCTGCCGGTTCAAGGTCTATCCGCGTGTCCACGACGCGATCGACGACGTCCTGCGGCTGTCCGCGGCGATGACGCGCAAATGCGCGGTCGCGGGCTTGGACTTCGGCGGCGGCAAGAGTGTCGTCGCCCTCGACGCCGTGCCGACCGACGAGCTGCGGCGCGAGATCCTGCTCGACCACGCCGACCTCATCGCGTCACTCGACGGCGCGTATCTCGCCGGACCGGACGTCGGAACCGGCCCGGACGACATGCTCGTGCTGCGCGAGCGGACCCCGCACGTGTTCTGCCTTCCCGAGGAGCACGGCGGGACCGGTTCGTCGAGCGGGCCGACCGCCGTCGGTGTGCTCGCCGCGCTGCGAGCGGGCGCGCGGGCGGTCTTCGGTGACGACGAGATGAAGGGTCGCAAGGTGGTCATCGGCGGATACGGCTCGGTCGGCGCCCACCTGGCCGCCGGACTTGCCGGGCAGGGCGCCGAGGTCGTCGTGTCCGATGTGGACGAACGACGCCTCGCCGCGGCCCGCGCACAAGGCCTGAAGCCGGTGAGGCCGGATCAGGTGCTCGGCATCGACGCCGACGTCCTGATCCCGGCCGCCGTGGGCGGGGTCTTCGGCCCGGGAACCGAGGTCGCCGCGCCGCTGGTTGTCGGCCCGGCCAACAACCAGCTCACCGACGACACGGTGGCCGACGACCTCGCCGCCCGGGGTGTCCTGTGGATCCCCGATTTCGTCGCGAGTGCAGGGGGAGTCGTCTACACGCTCGGCCGTGAGAAGGGGAATCTCACCCACGCCGAGGCGCTCGCCCGCGTCGAAACCCTGGAGGAGACCACGCGAAGGATTCTCGACGCCGCTTCGGCCAACGGCACCACACCGTTGGCCGAAGCGGACGCACTCGCCGAAACGAGACTCACTTCTGGTGCGGAGCCACGTACTCTTTCGCCTCGGGAGCCTCGAACAGCGGCTTGACGTAGCGGACCCCGCCCTCGGCCGACGCGTCCGGTGTCGCCGCGTACACCTGGCGTGTCGCCGGGGTACCCGCCTTCGAGAAGTCCAGCGCCGCCACCAGGTCACCCGTGCTCGCCGACGTGGTCTGCTTCAACGCCGCGGCGATGCCGTCCCGCGTGAGGTCCTTGTTCTCGCAAGCCTTTTTGAGCACCGTGCCCCAGACCTCGCCGACCGCGTAGCCGTAGGGGATCCCGCCGTTCGGTGTCTCCTTGTACGCCGCCTTGTACTTCGTCGCGACGTCCTTGGCCTTGGGGATGTCGGCGGAGAACGGCACGCTGCTGGCGACGATCGTCAGCTTGTCCAGCGCGTTCGCCGCCGGGCTCTTCAGCAGCACCGGGTCGAACACCGGGTTGTTGCCGAGCACGGGGACGTTGAGCCCGAGCGCCTTGTTCGCCGCGAGGGCGGAACCGGTCTGCGCCGGCGTGGTGGTCAGGACGATGGCCTTGACGCCGTCGCCCTTGAGCCCGGTGACGATGTTGGTGAGGTCGTTGTCCGTGGAGGTCACCTTGACCTCCTTGACCGTCAGATTGTGCTTCTTCGCGTAGAACTGCGAGCCGCGCAGGCCGTTCTTGCCGTACTCGCCGTCGATGTAGACGTGCCCGATCGTGTCGCCGTCCTTCACCAGACCCTGTTCCTGGAAGTACGACAGCCCGTCGATGATCTCCAGGTCGTAGGTCGTCCCGACGATCATCACGTACTGGTTGTCGAGCAGTTCCGAAGACCACGACGCGGGCGCGGCGACGGTCTTGTCCGACGCGATGTTCTGCTTCAGCGCGGCCACCACGGGCGAGCCGAGCAACTGCACGAAGCCGAGGACCTTCGGCTCGATCTGCGGATACAGCGTCTTCGCCGTGTCCGCCTTGTAGCCGTGGTCGACGGTCTCCAGTTTGACCTGACGGCCGCAGGCCCCGCCCGCGGCGTTGAAGTCCTTGGCCCACAACTCGTTCCCCTGTGTGATGCCGAGCCCGAGGTTCTTGAACACCCCGGTCTTGTCGGTCATCACGCCGAGGGTGATCTCCGACGCCGTCACTCCTTTGTCGGTCTTGACGCCCGAACCGTCCGCCCCCGAGGACCCCGAGTCGCCCGCCTTCGTGCTGCACGCCGAGAGGGCGAGGACCGCCGCCAGCGCGACGGCCGGATATGTGTGCTTCATTTGTCTTGCTCCTCCGGGAGATGAGGTTTCCTTGCTGACGTGATCCGGCGACCGATCGCGGCGAGCCCGCCCGGTTCGAAGAGCACCACGAGGATGATCGCGGCGCCGTAGACGAACGAGCTGACCAGGATCGGGGTCAGTGCGCCGTCGCCGGTTCCGGAGAACCAGCCGAGATCGGCGGAGTACAGCGAAAGCACCTGCGGCAGCCCGTTGACGATCAGCGCGCCCACCAGCGCGCCGGGCACCGAGCCGAGTCCCCCGATGATCACCATGGCCAGGAAGGCGATGGATATGTTGATGCCGTACGTGCCGAACTCGCTCTCGTCGGGTTTGAGGATGTCGAACCACAGCACGGTCATCGCGCCCGCGAGTCCCGCGTACGCCGACGAGACGGCGAACGCGCCGGCCTTGGCGCGCGTGACGCTGACGCCCATCACGGACGCGGCGGCCTCGTTGTCCCGCACCGCCCGCCACGACCGGCCGACCCGGCTGCGCACAGCCGCCTTGGCGACCACGAACGCGAGCACGGTCAGCAGCAGGAACAGGTACCAGAGCCGTTCCGCCTGCCGGATCGGCACGCCCATCAGCTCGATTTCGGGACCGTCGTTGGTGAACGGGAAACCGAACAGCGAGAACGGTTCGGGGCTGCGCCCGGTCGACGTCCCGCCGGTCAGTGTCTCGGCCGACTGTCCGAAGTAGAGCCCGAGGAACACCAGCGAAAGCGACGCGACACCGAGATAGATCCCGCGCAGCCGTCCGGAAACCGGCGCGAACGCCAAGCCGAGCAGCGCGGCGACGACCACCGCGCCGACCAGCGAGAGACCGGGATCGAGGCCGAGCCCGAACACGCGCTCGTCGTCGACCGGTCCGGAAAGGACGGTGTACCCGGTCGCGCCCGCCAGCAGGAAGAACGCGTGCGCCAAGGACAACTGCCCGGCCTGCCCGACCAGCATGGTCAGCCCGATCGCGCCGACCCCGCCGATCATCATGTACTGCCCGGCCTTCAGCCAGGCGGCGTCGAGGTACAGCGGGATCGCGAGCAGGACGACGAGCAGCGCGATCCAGGCCAGCGCCTTGATCAGCTGTCCCCGGTCGCGTTTCGCGGGCGGTGTCGGCGGGGCGGCGGGCGGGGCTTTCACGGCGGTGTCAGACACGGGTGCTCTCCCTCGTCCCGAACAACCCCGACGGCCGCACCACCAGGACCACGAGCATCACCAGGAAGACCGCGCTCTTGGAAAAGTCGAACGACACGTACTGCGCCGAAAGCGCCTCGACCAGCCCGACGACCAGGCCGCCCACCACCGCGCCCGCCGTCGAGTCCAGCCCGCCGAGGATGGCCGCGGGGAACGCCGCGAGCGCGATGGAGTGCGTGCCGCGGGACAGGCCCGCGCCGGAGAAGTCCTGCGTGGCGATGAAGAGCACCGCGACCCCGGCGAGCACGCCGGCGACCACCCACGCCGTCGCCGTCACCCGGGAACTGCGGATTCCCATCAGTGCGGCGGCTTCGCGGTTCTCGGCCTGTGCCCGCATCGCGACGCCCCAGTTGGAGTACTTGAACGCCAAGGTGAACGCGGTGATCAGCACGGCGGCGACGAGCAGCGCCACCAGATGCGTGCGGAACAGGGTGATCCCGCCGATCTGGAACGGTTGCGCGTCCCAGGCGTCGCCGAGGAACGGCAGCGTGACGCCGAGGCGGCGCACGATCTCCTCGGTGATGATCACGTCCACGCCGATCGTCAGCAGCGCCAGGCTGTTCGCGTCCGCGTGCCGCGAGCGGGACAGCAGGAACCGTTCCAGCAGGAGCGCGAGCAGACCAGCCGACACGATGCCGACCAGTGAGGCGCCCGCCCAGCCGAGCGATTCGCGCGTCACGACGACCAGGTAGCCGCCGAAGAGCACGAGTGATCCATGCGCGAAGTTGACCACTTCGGTGGCCTTGAAGATGATCACGAAACCCAGCGCCAGCAACGCGAACACCGCGCCCTTGCCGAGTCCGTTGACCACGAGTTGCAGGAAAGTGTTCACGCCGTGGCCTCCGTGCCGAGATATGCCCTGATCACGTCCGGATCCGACTGGACCTCGGCCGGTGTGCCGTCGGCGATACGCCTGCCGAAGTCCAGGACGGTGACCCGGTCCGCGATGCCCATCACCAGTCCCATGTCGTGTTCCACCAGGAGAATCGAGATGCCGAGCTCGTCGCGGACGTCGCGGATCGTCCCGGCCAGCTCGGCGGTCTCGGTCGCGTTCATGCCCGCCGCGGGTTCGTCGAGCAGCAGCAGGACGGGTTCGACGGCGAGCGCGCGGGCGAGGTCGACGCGTTTCACCGCGCCGTAGGGCAGCGCGCCGACCGGGAGATCCACCAGTGCGCCGATCCCGAGGAAGTCGCAGATCTCCCGCACCCGCGCGGAATGCCGTCGTTCGGCGCGGACCGTCCACGGCAGCCGGAGCCCGCAGGCGAGGAAGCCGCCCTTGGTCAGCGCGTGCCGTCCGAGCATGACGTTGTCGAGCACGGTCGAGCCGGGAGAGAGGGCGGCGTTCTGGAACGACCGGCCGACGCCGAGGCCCGCCAGCCGGTGCGGCGGGAGTCCGGAAAGGACGGCGTCGCCGAGTCGGATTCTGCCGGTGTTCGCCCGGTAAAGCCCGCTGATCACGTTGAAACAGCTGGATTTGCCGGCGCCGTTCGGCCCGATGAGCGCGTGCAGCGAACCGGAACCGACGGTGAAAGAGACGTCGTCGAGCGCCCTGATCCCGCCGAAGCGCAGGGTCACGCTCTCGACCTGCAGCTCGGGCGGCGTCATCCGGCCCACCTCGACAGGCTCCGGCCCGCGAGCTGCTTGCGGGCGTCGGCGGCTTCGGCTTCGGCGGTGGCCTGCGATTCGGCGTGACCGCCGAGGTAGAGCCGCTGGACCTCCTCGCTCGCGGCGAGTTCGGCTGTCGTCCCGGCGAGCGCGACCCGGCCCACCTCCAGGACGATCGCGTGATCGGCGACGCGCAACGCCATCACGGCGTTCTGCTCGACCAGCACCACGGCGGTGCCCTGGTCGTGGATCTCGCGGATGATGTCGCCGATCCGCTCGACGATCTTCGGCGCGAGACCGAGCGAAGGTTCGTCGAGCAGGAGGAGCCGCGGGCCGGACATCAGCGCGCGGCCGATCGCGAGCATCTGCTGTTCGCCGCCGGAGAGCAGGCCCGCGCGCTGTTTGGCCCGCTCGGCCAGGACCGGGAAGAGTTCGTCGACGCGTTTGCGCGCGGCGGCGCGCTGCCCGGGGGAGCGGGCGCCGATCCCGCCCGCGCGCAGGTTCTCCTCGACCGTCATCCGCGCGAAGACCTGACGGCCCTCGGGGACGCCGACCACGCCGAGACCGACGATGCGGGCCGGGTCCAGTTTGGTCAGTGGTTTGCCGTCGTAGCGCACCTCGCCGGCGGAAACCGAGCCGCGGTGCATACGCAGCGTGCCGGAAACCGTACGCAGGAGGGTCGATTTCCCGGCGCCGTTGCTGCCGAGGACGGCCAGTACTCCATCAGGTGAAACGTCGAGGTCGACCCCGTGCAGTGCGGCCACCGATCGGCCGTACCGCACTTGAAGATCACGGACACTCAGCAAGCCGCCTCCTCCATCCGTGTGACCCGAGTCACGATCGGTGGCGGTCATCCTGCGTGGGCACCCTCCGCCGCGTTACCCCCACCTGGAGACCCACACGGCTACAAAACGGACACAGCGCATTTCGTCCTCTGAATGCGGTAGTTGCGCGTGCAACTACCGCATTCAGAGGACTAAATGCGTCAGAGCAGGCCGGCTTCGGAGGCCTTCCCGATGGCCTCGACGCGGTTCCGGGCGCCGAGTTTGTGCAGCGCGGACTGCAAATAGGTCTTCACGGTGTTCCGCGCCAGGCCGGTCGATTCCGCGATCTCCGGATTCGTCTGCCCCTGTGCCGCCAGCCGCAGGACCTCGTACTCACGCCGCGTCAGGCCGCTGCGCGCGAGCGCGTCGGACCGCTGGCCGTCGTCGGGGAAGATGCGCGGATCGACGACGCGCTCACCCTTGAGCACCTGCCGCAGCGCCGCCACGAGATCCGTCCCGGCGACGTCCTTGAGCAGGCAGCCGTGCGCCCCGGAGTCCAGCGCGGCCCGCACACCCTGATGGTCGCCGTGCGCGGTGAACACCACGATCCGCGCGGCCGGGTGCACGCGCCGGAGCTCCGCGATGACCTCGGGCGCGAGCATGTCCGGCAGCCGCAGGTCCAGCAGGATCAGCGCCGGCTTCAGCTCACCCGCCCGCCGGATCGCGGACCGGCCGGTCTCGGCCGAGCCGACCACGGTCATCGCCGGGTCGTAGCGCAGCAGCAGGCTCACCCCGTCGCGGACCACCGGATGGTCGTCCACGACGAGGACCGTCACCGGCGACGGCACGGTTCCGGTACCCAGGCGCGCAGCGTGCACCCGTCGTCCTCGTCGCGGACCAGGCTGACCCGGCCGCCGAGCCGCGCGGCGCGCTCGGCCAGCGCGCGCAGGCCCATCCCGGTCCCCGGCTCGGGCTCCTCGTCTTCGGAGCGATGCCCGGTCCCGTCGTCGGCGACGACCACCTGCACGCCGTCGTCGCTGGGCAGCAGGCTGACCACGACGGACAGCGCGTCGGCGTGTTTCTCCACGTTGAGCAGGCCTTCCCGGACGGCCGCCACCAGCAGGCCGGTGCGTTCGGCGTCCAGCCGCGGCACCGGCGCGAGCTGGACGAAGCGCGCCGGGACGCCGCAGCGGGCCTGGAACGAGCGGCAGTGCTCGGCCAGCTCCACCGGCAGCGCCCGCTCCGGGCTCGACTCCGACAACGCCAGCAGCGACTCGCGCAGCGCCCTCGACGCGGCCGACACGTCGCCCTCCAGCCGTCGCAGCCGCGATTCGAGCGCCGGGTTGTCGCTGATGTCCTCGTGCAGGTTCCGGACCTGGACGCCGATGGAGAACAGCAGCGCGCCGACCGAATCGTGCAGCGCGCTCTGCATCCGGAGCCGCTCGGCGGACAGCGCGGTCTCCCGGTCGGACTCGGCGACCGACGCCAGTTTCAGCGCCCGGCCGGCCTCGGTGGCGATGTCTTCGAGGGACTGGACCGCGTCGTCGCCGAAGTCGCGGCGCTCGCGCATGGCGGCGTACGCGATGGCGACCGTCTCGGTCCCGCTGACGATCGGGACGGCGATCATCGCGGCGAGGCCCTCACCGCGTACCTGCGCGTCGAACTGGTGGGTGATGCTCGGCGAGTTGACGTAATCGTTGACCCTCACCGGCTTGCCCAGCGCGAGCACCCGCCCGCCGATTCCCTGGCCGATGGGCACGGCGAGGTCCTGCAGCGCGTCCGTGCGGTTGCCCGACATCCAGCGGATCACCGCCTGTTCGGGCCCGGTCAGCTCGGCGACGAAGCCGGAATGCGTGCCGATCGACTCGCGGATCAGGCGCGCGGTGCCGTTGAGCGCCGCGACCCGGTCGAGGGTGGCGAGCAGCTCTTCGCGCTCGCGAAGAAGCCCGCCGAGCACCGCGCTGTGCTCGGCGGCGAGGTCTTCAGCGGCGTGCCGTCTCGCCGTCACGCGCTCACGATCGCATATCCGACGTGGTTTCCGACACACCCGTCCGGAGAGGTTCGCCGATGCGTTCTCGCCCGCGGTTGTCTTGAATGGACCCGTGGAGATCCTGGCCGACGCCGCGACACTGGCGCTGTACACGACCGACGCCTCCAACTACCGGCACGTGCCGAAGGGGGTGGTGCTGCCGCGGAGCGTCGACGAGGTGATCGCGGCCGTCGCCGCCTGCCGGGAGGCCGGGCTGCCGGTGATCGCCCGCGGCGGCGGCACCAGCGTCGCGGGCAACTCGTGCGGGCCGGGCGTCGTGATCGACACGTCACGCCACTTCGGCGGCGTCCTCGACCTCGATCCGGAGGCACACACGGCGAGGGTCGCCCCCGGAACCGTCCTCGACGACCTCCAGCGGCTCGCCGCGCCGCACGGCCTCCGGTTCGGCCCCGACCCGTCGACGCACTCGCGCTGCACGATCGGCGGGATGATCGGCAACAACGCCTGCGGATCGCATTCGGTGGCCTGGGGTCGCACGGTCGACGTCGTCCGGGAGCTGGACGTGCTGCTCTACGACGGCACCCGGCTCACCGTCGGGCCGACCTCGCCGTCCGAAGTGGACGTGCGGGCGGCCATGCCCGGCACGGAAGGCCGGGTCTTCTCGGAGCTGCGCGCGCTCGTCCACGACAACCTGGCGTTACTGCGGACCGAGCTGTCCTCGTTCAGCAGGCGGGTGTCCGGGTACGGGCTGGAGCACCTGTTGCCGGAGAACGGCTTCGACGTCGCCAAGGCGCTCGTCGGCAGCGAGGGCACGTGCGTCACGGTGCTGGAGGCGACGGTTTCCCTCGCCGAGGTGCCGCGCCGCAAGGTGCTCGCGGTGCTCGGCTTCGAGTCCGACATCGCCGCGGCCGACGCGGTCCCGGCGATCCTGCCGTGGTCGCCGCTGACCGTCGAGGGCGTCGACGCGGACCTCGTCGCCCTGCTGGAGCCCGGCCGCGCCGACGGGCTTCCGCCGGGCGGCGCGTGGCTGTTCGTCGAGATGGCCGATCCGGAAAAGGCGCGCGGGCTGATCGACGGGCTCCGCGGCGCGCTGACCGGATCCGCGCTGCTGGACGACGCGGCCGCGCAGAAGCGGCTGTGGCGGATCCGGGAGGAGGGCGCCGGTCTCGCGACGCGGCTGGCCGGGGGCGAGGAGGCCTGGCCCGGCTGGGAGGACGCGGCCGTCCCGCCCGCGCGTTTGGGTGCCTACTTGCGGGAGTTCAAGCAGCTCATGCGCGAGCACGGCCGCAAGAGCGTCGTCTACGGCCACTACGGCGAGGGCTGCCTGCACCTGCGGCTGGACTTCGATCTGCTGTCGTCGCGAGGGATCGCCGGGTTCCGGTCGTTCCTCGAAGAGGCGGCGGACCTGGTCGCCGCGCACGGCGGTTCGCTCTCCGGGGAACACGGCGACGGGCAGGCCCGCTCGGAACTGCTGACCCGCATGTACAGCCCCGAAATCCTCGCGCTTTTCGCGCGGTTCAAGGGAATCTTCGATCCGGCGGGCATGATGAACCCGGGCATCCTGGTGAACCCCAGGCCGGTCGACGCCGATCTCCGCGTCCGGCGCGCGCCGCTGGAACTCGAAGACGTCACCGCGCTCGCGTACCCGGAGGACCGGGGGAGCTTCGGGCAGGCGATGCGGCGCTGCGTCGGCGTCGGGAAATGCCGCAACACCACCGGACCGGGCGTGATGTGCCCGAGCTACCGCGCCACGCGCGAGGAGAAGCACTCGACGCGGGGACGCGCGCATCTGCTCGCCGAAATGGTGAACGGCGAACTGATCACCGACGGCTGGCGCTCGGAAGAAGTCGCCGAGGCGCTGGATCTCTGCCTGTCGTGCAAGGGATGCCTGTCCGATTGCCCGGTCGACGTCGACATGGCGACGTACAAGGCGGAATTCCTGCACCAGCACCACAAGGGACGGCTGCGCCCGGCGTCGCACTACTCGATGGGCTGGCTGCCGCTGTGGCTGCGCGCGGCGTCGCTGGCGCCCCGGCTGGCGAACACGATGTCGCGCCGGTTCTCCGGGCTGCTGAAGAAATTCGGTGGGATCGCGCCGGAACGGGACCTGCCGACGTTCGCGAGGGTGCCGTTCACGCGGCGCCGCGACGATCTCAAACGCTGGGCGACCGGTTCGCGGCCCGTGGTGCTGTGGCCCGACTCCTTCAACAACTACCTCACCCCGGACGTCCTCGACGCGGCGGCCGAGGTGCTCACCGCCGCCGGTTACGACGTCGTCCTGCCCGATCGCGGCGTCTGCTGCGGACTGACCCTGGTGTCCACCGGACAGCTCGACGCGGCGAAGAAGGTGTTGCGCCGCACACTTTCCGTACTCGAACCGTACCTGCGCTCCGGCTACCTGGTGGCCGGTCTGGAGCCGAGCTGCACGGCTCTTTTCCGCGGTGATCTCCCGGCGCTCCTGCCCGGCGACCCGGTCGCGGAACTGCTCGCCGAACGGACCAGGACCTTCGCCGAACTCGTCGAGGACTCGCCGCTCGAATTCCGGTCGCTGGACGTCGAAGTGCTCAGCCAGGTGCACTGCCACCAGCACGCCGTGCTCGGCTTCGACCCCGACGAGGCCGCGATGCGCGCCGCGGGTATCCACAATTCCACAATGGACTCCGGATGCTGTGGACTGGCGGGCAACTTCGGCTTCGAACGCGGGCATTACGACGTTTCCGTCGCCTGCGCCGAAGACCGCATGCTGCCCGCGATCCGTGCCGCGGCCGAGGGCACCGAAGTGGTCGCGGACGGCTTCAGTTGCCGGACGCAGATCGAGCAGCTCGACGGACGGCGGGCGCTGCACCTGGCGGAACTGTTGAGGCGTGCGTTGCCGTAGCCGCTCGTGAGTGGTATGGACGGTTCTGGCCGTCCTTACCACTCACGAGACGTGACAGTTGCTTCCGCATCATGACCAGGTCGCCCCAGCACGACTTCTCGTCGATCGGTTCGACCGAGCAAGTGGCGGCCACCGGGCCGAACAGGTTCTCGGACTTGGCGAAGGTCCGCCCGGTGAGGCTGTGCCCGCGGTCGACCATCGCCTGGCGTCCGCCGCTGTCGATCCGCGGCCCGGAAGCCGTACCGGTGACGTGGGCTACCACCAAGCCCGGCTGAGGCTCTCCAGAGTCGGTTCCTCCGGCGCCGGAAGAACCCTGAAGTACCAAGTGAAATTGCTGTAGACGTGCAAAAGCGCGTACGCCAGGCAGCGCCGGGAGAATTCCTCGTCCGGCTCGACGCCGTATCCGGCCAGTAGCCGCCGCAGGAAGTCCTTGTTCCCGCCCGAAACGAACAGGCCGACGGCGACGAAGTCGTACTCGGCCGCACCCCGCATCGCCGGTTCGAAATCGAAGAGCCCGGTCAGCCGCGGGCGTTCGCCGTCATGGGCGACGATGAGGTGGTCACGCATGAATTCGGTGTGCAGCGGGACGACCGGCGGGCTGCCCAGATCGACGGAGTCGAGGAACGCCGGAATCCGGCTGATCCAGGCCTCGTCGAGGCCGGTCCGGCGGTGATGCTCGACGACCTTCGCGCGCTGCCCGGCGACGAACGCGGCCCAGTCCGGCGGACCGAGGACGTCGAGCCGCGGGTCGTGCAGCGAATGCAGGGCGGCCAGCGCCTCGCCGAGTTCTGGAGCGAGCCGGTGCTTGTCCTCTGTGGACAGTTTCGGCCAAGCGTCCTTCAGCGCTTCGCCGCGCAGGCGCTCCATGAGCACGTAGCCCCAGCCGTCCCGCTCGCCGGCGTCGTGCACGGCGGGGGTCGGGATCGGCAGCTTCCCGTGCAGGACCTCGAGCATCGTCCGCTCGGTCGGGAGTTCGTCGCGATGCACCGGCGGGAACAGCTTGAGCACCAGATCTTCGCCGACGGCGTAGACCGGGAGCGAGCCTTCGGTGAACGGGACGACTTCGCCGAGGCCGAGCGACCCGGTCAGCGACGTCACCGCCGGAAGAAGGTCTTGCCTGGTCAGCGCGTCGAACTCGGCTTCGGTGCCGGCGGGCGGGAACGGGATCACGGCACGACCGTAGAGCAGTGAGCCGTGGACGGCGACGTAGTTACCCGCTGCGCTCCAGCAGCGTCCGCGCCGCGCCGAGCACCAGACGGCAGACGTCGTCGGGATCCGCGCTGGCCAGTGGTTCCTTGCCGGTGATGTCGCGGACCAGGCCGATCCCGAGCAGCCAGGCGAGGACGAGGTCCGCCCGCAGGTCCGCGTCTTCGGCGTCGGTCAGCGTGGCGAGCACCTTGGCGTACTCCTCGCCTAGCTGCCGCCGGACCGCGGCGGCGGCGCTGTCGTGCCCCGTCGAGCGCAGGTACGCGTCGAGGGTGCGGTCGCGGCCGGTGTCGGATTCCAGCATGCTGCGCAACGCCGTCCCGAGCAGTTCGTCCGGTGGGGTGGTGGCGATCTGCTCGCGTCCGCCGCGCGCCAGGACCTCCTCGAACAGCGCGTCCTTCGAACCGAAGTAGCGGAACAGCAAGGCCTGATTGACTCCGGCGAGTTTCGCGATGTCGCGCACGGTCGTCCGGTCGAAACCGCGTTCGGCGAAGAGAGCCGCCGCCGCGTCGAGCAGGGCAGCCCTGGTCGCGGCCGCGTCGCGCTTGCGGACCTGCGGTTCTTCCGTCATCGCCAAAGGCTAGCCGTACGTCGCACGGTAGGCGCATTGACGCTCACCGTGATCATGGTTAGCGTTGTAAGCAGTTGCTTACAAACCGCCGAGCCGGGGGGTTTCCGGACAAATGACCACCACAGACACCGAATTCGTCTCCTATCCCTTCAACGAAGACGCCGGGCTCGAACTCAACGAGGCGTACGCGGCGGCCCGCGCCACCAAGGGCATGCTCCGGGTCCGTCTTCCGCACGGTGAGCCGGCGTGGCTGGCCACCCGGTACGCCGACGCGCGGTTCGTGCTGGGCGACCGGCGCTTCTCCCGCGCGATGGCGGCGGAACGGGACGAGCCGCGGATGGCGCCGGGCAGGCGGCCCGGCGGGATCCTGAGCATGGACCCGCCGGATCACACCCGGCTGCGCACGCTGGTCGCGAAGGCGTTCACCATGCGCCGCGTCGAACTGCTGCGGCCGCGCGTCGCCGAGCTGGCGTCGGGCCTGATCCAGGACATGAAGGCCAAGGGGCAGCCCGCCGACCTGGTCGAGGACTACGCGCTGCCGATCCCGGTCGCGGTGATCTGCGAGCTGCTCGGTGTCCCGGTCGAGGACCGGCCGAAGTTCCGCGTGTGGAGCGACGCCGCGCTGTCGACCAGCCCGCTGACCACCGAAGAGATGATGGCCAACCAGGACGAGCTGCGGGCGTACATGCACGTGCTCGTCGAGCAGCATCGCGCCGAGCCGCAGGACGACCTGATGACCGCGCTGATCGAGGCGCGCGACGTCCGCGACAGGCTCAGCGAGCTGGAACTGGTCGACATGTGCATTGGCATCCTGATCGCCGGGCACGAGACCACCGCCAGCCAGATCCCCAACTTCGTCTACGCCCTGCTCGAACAGCCGGACCAGCTCGTCCGCCTCCGCGCGGACCTGGACCTGATCCCGGCCGCGGTCGAGGAACTGCTGCGGTTCATCCCCCTGGGTGCCGGGGCGGGGTTCGCCCGCTACGCCACCGAAGACATCCAGGTGGGTGACGTGCTCGTGAAGGAAGGCGAGCCGGTGATGGTCGCGATCGGTGCCGCGAACCGGGACGCGCTCCAGTTCACGTCGGCGGACACCCTCGAATTCGGCAGGGAGTCCAATCCTCACCTCGGTTTCGGGCACGGCGTGCACCACTGTCTCGGCGCCCCGCTGGCGAGGCTGGAACTGCAGGAGGCCTTGCGGGCGTTGCTGCGAGATCTCCCCGGACTGCACCTCGACGGCGATATCGTGTGGAAGACGCAGATGCTGGTGCGGGGGCCCCGCTCCATGCCGATCGGATGGTGAGCATGAGCTGGAAAGTCGACGTCGATGGCGATACGTGCATCGGCTCGGGGATGTGCGCCGCGCTGAAGCCGGAGGTCTTCGCGCTCGAAGGCGCCACGGCGACGGTGGTCACGGGAGAGGTGGAGCCGGACGAGACGGTGCTCGACGCGGCGGATTCATGCCCCGCGATGGCCATCGAGGTGACGGAAAAGGGTGAGGTGATCGGGCCGCGGCCCTGATGACCGCTCTTTAATGCGTGGCGGTCGTCGGTGAAGAGGCGTACGACGACAGGGTGAGCGATGACGGCTTGACCCTCCGCACCCTGACCACCGACGACCTGCCCGCGTTCGCCACGATGCTCGCGCGAGCGTTCCTCACCGACGACACGGAAGGCATGCGGTTCCGCGAAGCGCTGGTCTTCGAACCCGAGCGTTCACACGGCGTCTTCGACGGCGACGACCTCATCGGGACAGGGGAGCTGCTCACCCGCAAGATCACCGTTCCCGGTGCCGGGCAGACGCCGCTCGCCGCGGTGACGTCGGTCGCCGTCGCGCCGGGGCACCGCAGGCGGGGCGCGCTCACGCGGGTCATGCGGGCGCAGTTGCACGGCCTGCACGAAGACGGCGGTGAACCGATCGCCGCCCTGTGGGCCTCCGAAGCGACCATCTACCCCCGCTTCGGCTACGGGCTCGCGGCGCAGTTCCATCGCGCGAAGGTGCGCGCGAAGTCCGCCTTCCGGCCCGGCGTCGAACTCGAAACCGAGCGGGTGCGGGAAATCACCCGTGCGGAGGCGATCCCGCTGATCAAAGCGATCTACGAGAATGAGGCGCCGCTTCGGGTCGGCGCGCTCGACCGGCCCGAATCGGCATGGAACTTCAACCTCGACGACCGCGAGGTCCGGCACAAGGGCTCGTCGGGGATGAAGTTCGCCGTCCTGCCGGACGGTTACGCGATCTACCGGGTGAAGAGCGATTGGGACGAGGAAGGTCCGTGCGGGACGCTGAGCCTGCAGGAACTCGTCGCGACCACGCCGCGGACGTACGCGACCTTGTACCGCTTCCTGCTCGACTATGACCTGATCGGCACGATAGAGCTGAACGCGGCGCTCGACGAGCCGCTCGTCCATCTGCTCGCCGACCCCCGAAAGATGACCAGGTCGGCCGGTGACTCCTTGTGGCTCCGGCTGGTCGACGTCGACCGTGGCCTCGTCACCCGGCGCTACGGAGCTCCGGTGGATCTGGTGTTCGGCGTCCGCGACACCTTCTGTCCTTGGAACACCGGGAACTGGCGGCTCGTCACCGATGCCGTCGGGAACGCCGAGGTGACGCGCGTGGAGGACGCGCCGGATCTCGAGCTGGGCGTGGACGACCTCGGCGCGATCTTCCTCGGTGGCACCAGGCCCAGCACGCTGGCCGCCGCGGGCCGGATCAAGGAGCGGGCCGCCGGCGCGGTTTCCCGGGCGACGGCCGCGTTCGCCACCGACCGCGAGCCGTCCTGTCTCGAATCCTTCTAGCCGGCATTACCTGGCGGGTAATCGACTTCGCGTGGTCGCTCTTGCCAAGGTGACCTGGTGCGAAAGATCAAGAGATTCCTTGGTGTGGCGGCGGTACTCCTCGGGGCGACGGTGATGGGAAGCGGGGCGGCGGTGGCTGAGACGACCGAGGACTGCTCGATGCCGAAGCAACTCGCAGACCTGGTCGAAGGCGCGGTGTCGCCGTCCGCCTGCGCCTTCATCACCGAACAGACCGAATTCGGGGCGATGCGTTCGGACACCCCCGAGGCGCGGGAAGCCCGCGTTCGTTTGTACGGCACCATTTTCGCCGCCGACGGCACGCTCGCGGAATCGGGCAGCGCCGCGCCGATCCAAGGCAGGGCGAATATCGAGAACAACCTGCGCACCCTGCTCGGCGCGTTCCCGACGTTCCGGTTCACCCCGGTGAAGATCGTGGTGAACGGCGACGCCGTCTTCTACGAGGCGGCCAACGAAGCGGTGATCCACGGCCGGATGGTGCGGTACCCGGCCGTCTACCGGGTGGTGCTCGAAGACGGCGAGGTCACCCAAGGCCGTCGCTATCACGATCGGACGGAATGGTTCCGTCCGGTCGAAAACGACGGCCTTCGTGAGCTTTTCGCCGGTATCGGCGACAACTGTCCTCGACCGGGCCCGGCCTTCACCGGCCCGGGGCTGACCGCGCCGGTGACGGACCCGGTGTGCCATCTCGCCTACCTCGGCAGGCTTTCGGGCGCGATGACCGACGTCCGGCTGGCACCCGATCAGGCGGCGGCGGGTCCGCACACGAAGTTCCAGGAGTACCGCGGGACCGTGCGGGCGAAGGGGCGGACGATCGACTTCGGAATGGTCGTGGGCACCGGATCCGGTCCTCTCCGCTACTACTTCGACACGCTCCCGCTGAGCTACGACGACGCGGAAACGGCCGCTCTGTTCACCAAGCTGCTCACGGGCGCAGCACCCCCTGCTCCGTGACGACCGCGGTGACCAGCTCGAACGGCGTCACGTCGAAGGCCGGGTTGAACACCTCGGCGCCTTCGGGAGCGACCTTCGTGCCACCGAAACCCAGGACTTCGCCGGGATCGCGCTCCTCGATCACGATCCCGGCGCCGTCCGGCATCGCGTTGTCCACAGTGGACGATGGGGCGACGACCACGAACGGGACTCCGTGGTGCTTCGCCGCGATCGCCAGCCCGTAGGTGCCGATCTTGTTGGCGACGTCGCCGTTGGCGGCGATCCGGTCGGCGCCGACGAGCACGCAGTCGACCAGGCCGCGGCTCATCGCGGCGGCGGCCGCGCCGTCGGGCTGGATCCGGTACGGGACACCGGCTTCGGCCAGTTCCCACGCGGTCAGGCGGGCGCCCTGCAGCAGCGGCCTGGTTTCGTCGACCAGCACGGACTCGACCAGGCCACGTGCCTGAAGATGCCAGACGACGCCGAGCGCGCTGCCCCAGGCGACCGTGGCGAGGTGGCCGGCGTTGCAGTGGCTGAGCAGCCGCAACGGCCGCCGCCCGCAGTGTTCGAGCACCACTCCGGCCGCCAGCCGGGAGGCTTCGTGATTGATCCGCTCGTCCTCGTCGAGGATCGCCAGCGCTTCGGCGAGGACGGCTTCCGATCCGTCCGGGAGCTTCGCGAGGGCGCGGGAGACACCCCAGCTCAGGTTGACCGCCGTCGGCCGGGCCTGGGCGACGCGGTGCGCCTCGGCCTCGACGTCGCCGCCGGCGCGGGCCGCGAGCACGACACCGAGCGCCCCCGCCGCGCCGAGCGCCGGTGCCCCGCGCACCGCCAGCCGCTGGATGGCGTCGACGAGTTCGCCGACCGTGCGCAGTTCGAGCACGCGATACTCGGCGGGAAGGACGGTCTGGTCGATGATCGTGACCGCGCCACCGGTCCAGTCGATCGTTCTGCGCATGGCTCTCCCGTGAAATCCGGTTGTCCCGTCGCGACCGCCTCGGTGAGGATGCGGCTCGTGACCATTCAACGCCACCATCCGCCCGGTCTGCACCCCACGCCCACCTACCACCACGTGACCATCGTCGAAGGACGGCGGGACATCCACCTCGCCGGCCAGTGCCCGCTCGCCGATGACGGCAAGGTCGTCGAGGGCGGCGTGCTCGCCCAGGTCGACCAGGTCGTCGCGAACACCGCCGCCGCGCTCGCCTTCGCCAAGGCGACCCCGGCCGACGTGGTGCGCACGGTGATCTACGTGGTCACGCCGGACGCCGACGTGCTCTCGGCCGTGTGGGACCGGTTCGTCGAGTCGGAGATCGGGGAGGCCTTCACCACCGCGAGCACCCTGCTCGGCGTCGCGCAGCTCGGGTATCCCGGGCAGCTCGTCGAGCTCGACGTCACCGCCGCCACGGCCTGATCTCGCCGGCTTTGCGAAGTTCCGTGAAGGCCCCCTTCCTTACCCTCAGGGTAGTCAAGGAGGCCTTCACGGACCGCTGCCTTCGTCAGGTGATGATCGTGACGACAGGCTCTCCGGCCTTCGCGGCCCCGGCGAAGAAGGTCACCAGTTCGTCGTAGTACCCGCGCACGTAATCCAGCGCGTCGGGCTCGTCCCAGATCGACGGGTAGACCCCCTCGGCCTCGAGATCCGACAGCTCGACGCCTTGCGAGAGCCGATCGAACCCCGTCCGCGCCATCTCCGCCGAGATCGTCCGCACTTCCTCCGCGCTGAAATGCCGCGGCGGCCCGTCACTGTCCGCTTCCCCCAGCAAAGTCCCGCCCAGTACGAAATCGACTTCGAACCCGGCGCGCCCCGCCAGGAACCACAGCGCGTTCCACGCCTTGTCGATGTCCACCGCCCGCTCGGTTCCGGCGGCCTTTTCGGCATACGCCCAGTACCGCTCGGGCTCCTCGGTCAGTTCACGCAACTCGTCCGGCGTGACCCGCAGGTACGCCCCGCACATGCCCATCGGTCAGAGACCCGCCATCAGGTCGGTCTCGGTGATGCCCGGCCCCTGCCCGGCGCGGATGAACCACTCGACGCCGAACGCCTGCGCGAAGGTCTCGTCGGGCATCGCGAGGAAGAACGAATCCTCACTGATCTGGCTGGCGTGCGCGCGCATCGCGGCACGTTTGTACGGCAGGTACGCGGTGACGTCGACCCTCGCCGTCAGTACGGCTTCCGGCTTGCCGAACTCGGAACCGTCTTCGAAATCGGGAAGATCCTCCGCCTTCATCTGCCCGGTCCGCACCGCCTCCTCCATGCCGCGGCGCATCTCGTCACTGTTGCTGGTCGCCTCGTAGACCCGCGGCGTGCCCGCCAGCTCGGCCGCCCGCATCCCGACGCGATGCACCTGGATGTGATCCGGATGCCCGTAGCCGCCGTTGTCGTCGTAGACGGTCAGGACGTCGGCCTGCTCCTCGCGCAGGATCGCGGCCAGGCGCTGCGCGGCCTCCTCGACGTCGGCCTGCCAGAAGGTGCCGGGCACGTCGTTGCGCGGCTCGCCCATCATGCCGGAATCGGTGTACCCCAGGAACTCCACCCGCTTGGCCCCCAGGACCTCGGCGGAAGCGTGCGTCTCCTGCACGCGGCGCTGCCACAGCTCCTCTCCGTCGTCGAGGAAACCGTCCGGCACCTCGCCGACCTCCCCCCTGGTCGCGACGACGAGCACGACACGGTGACCTTCCTCGAAGGCTTTGCGCATGACGCCGCCCGCGACGATGCACTCGTCGTCGGGGTGGGCGTGAAAACTCACCAATGTGGCCATGGTGGTGAAACTACCGGGAGGCACCGACATATTCCGGAGATCGCCGGCCATCTGTGGTGCGGATCCGGCCGTCGGCGCGAGCTCACGCGGGGAAGGTCCGCCCGAGGAACTCCAGCGTCAGCGCCCAAGCCGCCGCGGCGGGCTCCGGCTGATGGAACATCGGCGCCACATGGTTGTGGAACGCGTGCCCCGCGCCCTCGTGGATGTGGATCTCCGCCCCGTCGTGGGAAGCCACCGCCTCGGCCAGCTTCCGCACCCCCTCGACGGGAATGTAGGGATCCGCGCCACCGAACTGGAACTGGATCGGGCAGGTGATCTCGTCCAGCAAGGGAAGTTGCTCCGGAACGCGCGAGCCGTAGTACGAAACCGCGACGTCCGGGTCGCCCTCGGCGGCGGCCGCGAAGGCCATCGAACCGCCGAGGCAGAAGCCGAAGACGCCCGCGCGGCCCTCGGTTTCGGGCAGCCCGCGCAGCGTCGCGAGTGTCGCGAGCACGTCACCGACGGCGCGTGCCGGGTCGAGTTGGCCGGCGACGGCCATCGAGGCCGAGACCCCGGCTTCGTCGTGCGTGGCCGACCAGCCGGGGGAGATCCGCCAGAACAGTTCGGGCACGGCGACGACATAGCCGAGGGCGGCCAGGTCGGCGGCGACCGACTTGAGGTAGTCGTCGAGACCGAAGATCTCCTGGATCAGCACCAGACCCGGGCCGGAGCCGGATTCGGGCAGCCAGAGCGGGGCGTCGAACGAGCCGTCGGCGACGGTGACCTTGGTCATCGGGTTCCTTCCAGTGCGCGCACGAGGCAGTCCGCCACCAGGGCGGCCTGTGTGCCATCGGGGTCGAGGTCGGGATCGAAGATGGTCAGCTCCAGCCCGGCGGCGCCGGGGATGGCGAGCAGGCCGCGGAGCAGTTCGACGAGGTTGTCCGGGCTGAGCCCGCCGGGATCGGGACTGTCCACAGCGGATACGAATTCCGGATCGAGCGTGTCGATGTCGATGTGGATCCAGAAACCGTCCAGCGGCGCGAAGATCTCGCGGGCGGCGGCGAGCGCGCCGCCGGTGCCGGACGCCATGATCTCCTGGCTCGTGACGACGCGAAGCCCGGCTTCCCGCGCCTCGGCGGACTCCTCCGCACGGACTCCGAGCACGAGGACGTCTTCGTCCCGGACGTAAGGACCCAGACCGTCCACATCGGCCAGTTCCGGCTGGCCACGGCCGGTGACGACGGCGAGGGCCTCACCGCCGACCGAGGCGACGTGGTCGGAATTGCCGAGATGCCGGAAGTCGTCGTGCCCGTCGAAGTAGACGATGCCGAAGCGTCCTTCGCGACGCAGAGTCAGCATGGCGGCGAGCGCGATCGAACAGTCGCCGCCGAGTACCACCGGGAAGCCGCCGTCCGCGCGGATCTTCGCCAGCCGTCCGGCGAGGGCCGCGGTGTAGGTCGCGATCCCGGCCGCGTTGCGTACGCCGCTGCCGGGCGACCAAGCGGGCAGATACCGCGGCGGGGTGACGACCCCGCCGTCCCTCGCGCCCAAACGGGTGAGCAGGCCGTGGTCACGCAGCGCGCCTGGAGCCTTGTAGCAGCCGGGGACCACACCTTCGGCGGGCGGGCGCAGTCCGAGATTGGACGGTGCGTCGAGCAGTACGAAATTCCCCATGCCCCCACCGTAGTAGTGACGCCTGGTGCGACGCCGTCCGTCCCTTTAGGTTGAAGGGGACGGACAGAGGAGGCTCAATGGCGGAGCGGACGAAATACATCCTCGACGAAGCGGACATGCCGACCAGGTGGTACAACGTCGTCCCGGATCTGCCGGAGCCGCCACCGCCGCCGTTGCATCCGGGCACCCGTGAACCGGTCGGCCCGGACGATCTCGCGCCCCTGTTCCCGCAGGCGCTCATCGCCCAGGAAGTCAGCACCGAACGATACATCGACATCCCGGAAGAGGTCCTCGACGTCTACCGGCTCTGGCGGCCGTCGCCGCTGTTCCGCGCGAGGCGGCTGGAGAAGGCGCTCGGCACTCCCGCTCGCATCTACTACAAGTACGAGGGTGTCAGCCCGGTCGGCTCGCACAAACCCAACACCGCGGTCCCGCAGGCGTTCTACAACGCGGCGGAGGGTGTCACGAGGCTGACCACGGAAACCGGCGCCGGGCAGTGGGGGAGCGCGCTCGCGTTCGCGTGCGCCACTTTCGGGCTCGAGTGTGAGGTGTGGCAAGTCCGCGCCTCGTTCGACCAGAAGCCGTATCGCAAGCTGATGATGGAGACCTTCGGCGCGACGGTGCATCCGAGCCCGTCCGAGCTGACCGAATCCGGCCGTGCGATCTTGGCCGCGGACCCGGACTCGACCGGGAGCCTCGGCATCGCGATCAGCGAGGCGGTCGAGCAGGCGGCGCGGGCGGAGAACACGCGTTACGCGCTCGGCAGCGTGCTCAACCACGTGCTGCTGCACCAGACGATCATCGGCGAAGAGGCGCTCAAGCAGTTCGAACTGGCCGGGGACACCCCGGACGTCCTCGTCGGCTGCACCGGCGGCGGATCCAACTTCGGCGGGCTCGCCTTCCCGTTCCTGCGCGAAAAACTCGCCGGGCGGATGGACCCGGTGATCCGCGCGGTCGAACCGGCCGCCTGCCCGACCCTCACCCGTGGGAAGTACGCGTACGACTTCGGGGACACCGCCGGGTTGACGCCGTTGCTGAAGATGCACACGCTCGGTCACGACTTCATCCCCGACCCGATCCACGCCGGCGGCCTGCGCTACCACGGGATGTCGCCGCTGATCTCGCATATCTACGAACTCGGGCTGATCGACGCGGTCGCCATCGGGCAGGAGGACTGCTTCGCGGCAGGCGTGCGGTTCGCCCGCGCGGAGGGCATCATCCCCGCGCCCGAGCCGACTCACGCGCTCGCCGCGTGCATCCAGGAAGCGTTGCGGTGCAAGGAAACCGGGGATGAGAAGGTGATTCTTACCGCGCTGTGCGGGCACGCGCACCTCGACCTCCCGGCGTACGGCGCGTACCTGGCGGGCGACATCTCCGACCACGCGCTGTCCGACGAGGTCCTCGAGAAGTCCCTCGCCGGCCTCCCTTAGTCCTCACGCGGATGTCATGAAAGGGTCGTTCCTGACGTTTTTCGTCCTGAACGACCCTTTCCTGACACTCGAAAGTGAGTCAGCCGGTCACCTCGTGGCCCGACGTGAGCCGACCGTGTCCTGATTGTCCACAAGAGACACTATTCCACGCTGGAATGCCCGGTTCATGTATATGTGTACCTTTCGTGACTGAGGTCGTGAGTGATGAAGAGCGTCGGAACCCAATGCCACGGAGCTTAAGTTGATCTTGGATGGAGCCGACTGCGCCTCTCAGTGTCCACCAAGGACATTTTCGCTGACTCAATGTCTGATTGATGCCCGGATGGTCGAGTTCACGAGGGGGTCGTGAGTGGCGTTTCGGGTGAGAACCCGAAACGCCACTCACGACCAACCCGACCCACGACCAGGGCCTTCACTCACCTGTCAACCTCGCCCAAGATCAACTTAAGCTACGTGACCTTGCGTTGGAACCCTCTTTATCACTCACGACAGTGAAGAAACCGCGAACTGCCCAAGTGGAGCACTGTCATCTCAGGTGTGTCCCCTGTGGACAGTCGAGCAGGCGTGTCAGGTCTCTTTAGGCATTCAGAGGACGAAACGCGTGGGGGAGGGTCAGCCGGTCACCTGGTAGCCCGACGTCCGGTTCCGCCCGGTGTTCTTCGCCTCATAGAGTGCCCGGTCCGCGACGGCGAGCACCGCGTCGAGGTCGGTCACGCCCGGCCGGTCGGCGAGGCCGATCGACACGGTGACGTGCTCGGGCAGGTCACCGGCACGCGAAGCCACGCTCGACCGGATCCGTTCCGCGATCGCGTGGGCGTGGACGGCGGGGGTGCCGGGCAGCAGGACGACGAACTCCTCACCGCCGAACCGCCCGACCAGATCCGTGCCGCGCACCTCGGTGCGCAGCGTTTCCGCGATCGCCGCCAGATACCGGTCGCCGACCAGATGCCCGTGCCGGTCGTTGATCAGTTTGAACCGGTCGACGTCGACCATCAGCAGGCTGGTGTGCCGCCCCGCGCGCCGCGCGCGGTCGAGTTCGTCGGCCGCCGCTTCGCGCCACGCCTTGGCGTTGAGCAGTCCGGTCTTGGCGTCGCTGCGCGCCTGCCGTTTCAGTTGCCGCAGCAGGACGCCGCGGTGCAGCACCAGCGTGATCCCGACGACCAGCAGCAGCATCACCGGCCAGTCCCGCAAAGCCCACGCGACGATGACGCCGAGCGCGATCGTCGCCGCTTCGAGCGCGTATTCGAACGGCTTCGCCAGCGCGTCGCGCAGCCGCTCGTGCGGTGTGCCGTAGTGCACCGCGATGGTCATGAGCACGGTGTTGACCAGCAGGAAGACCCCGCCCGCCGTGACGATCGACCCGAATGCGGAGATGTCGCGGGGGAGCATGTCGAACGGGGCCGCGTACCGGGAGAGGAAGGCGGCGGCCGCGAACCCCGAGAGCACGGTCGCCGAGGTGGAGAACATCCGCCGGAACAACGGGTTCGGCTGCCCGCGGAACCAGCGGTAGAAGAACGACACGGCGATGACCAGCGCGGCGAGCGCCGGGTGCACCAGCAGCACGGCCGCGAACGTCCACACGCTGTCGAGCGAGATGTGCGGCGTTCCCGCGAACCGTTCCCGCACCCGCTCGACCGGACGCGACAACTCCGTGTACGCCACGGCACTGACGATCAGGATCGCGAAGGGGAGTGCGTCGCCCCGAGTGAACGGGATCCAGAGAAAAGACCAGGCGGATCCGGCGATCGCCGCGACGTCCACCAGGAGGACGAAGCCGATCAAGCCGCGGTTGGGTAGCCGCCACAGCGCCCAATTCGTTAGCGCCACGGAGACGAACGTAATCGGTTGGATACTAGGTGTCACTACGCTGTATGGGTAGGCGGGGGGTGCACCACGCGTGACCGGATCGGGGAAGTGGAGGGGGTGAGCTCCATGCGCGGGCAGAACTGGTGAATACCCCGTTCCGGTCAAAGGGGGTGAAGCGGGGCCACGTGGCGCCAAGCCCGGGTGGCCGGAACAGCCACTACGAGACCGGCGAG
Organism: Amycolatopsis sp. NPDC043889; assembly: GCF_056435645.1. Lineage (NCBI taxonomy): Bacteria > Bacillati > Actinomycetota > Actinomycetes > Pseudonocardiales > Pseudonocardiaceae > Amycolatopsis > Amycolatopsis sp. NPDC043889. The sequence goes on along the minus strand of NZ_JBWKEC010000008.1, from coordinate 95,851 downwards.
TGCGATGACCGAGACCGTCGTCGCGGGTGAACCGAGCACGCCGACGAGCAGGCCGCCGGCGATCAGCCCGATTCCCTGCACGGCGATGAGTCCCGACCCGGCGAGGCCGAACGCCTGGCCTCGTTCGGTGTCGGGGACCAGCCGCATGAACGTGGTGCTCGCGGTGACCTGGTAGGCCGCGCACATCCCGGACAGCATGAGCAGTCCGGCGGCGTAGGGGAGCGAGGGCCGGAACCAGAACGCCGCGAGCGGCACGATCGCGCCGAGCGCCAGCCCGCCGACCATGCGCAACCGGACTTCGGGCCGCACCAGACGGCCCAAGGCGAACACCCCGAGCACGATCCCCGCGGGATGCGCCGCGAGCAGCAGTCCCGCCGTCGCCGCGCCGCCGCCGATCTCCGCGGCGTAGGGCACGGCGAGCCCTTCCGGCACGATCACGAACCCTGCCAGCCACGCCAGCCCGACCAGCGCGCGCAGCCGTCGATCGTGCCAGATCGTCCTGGCACCGGCCGAAAGCCGCCGCAGGGTCGACGTCGCCGGTCCGCTCGCTCCCGAAGCCGCCCGGGCGCGGACGCCCAGCCGCAGGACGATCGCCGAGACACCGAACGTCACCGCGTCCAGTGCCAGCCCGCGGCCCGGCCCGATCGCGGCGATCACCGCGCCGCCCAAGGCGAATCCGGCGAGCTGGCCGACCTGGTTGGTGATCTTCATGAGGGACTGGCCGAGGACGTAGGAATCCCCGCTGAGCACCGACGGCAGGACCGCGGCCTGCGCGGCGGTGAACGGCGCGTTGGCCAGTTGCACCACCACGAGCACGGCGGCGAGCACGGGCAACGGGATGCCGGGGACGGCGAGCACCGCGACCAGGAGCGCGCGGACGACGTCGGAGCAGACCATCACCGCGCGGCGCGGGAACCGGTCGGCCAGACCGCCGAGCAGCGGCCCGCCGATCAGATCGGGCAGATAGGTGAGCGCGTAGGTCAGCGCGGGCCAGGTCGCCGAACCGGTTCGCTCGAACACCAGCACCGACAGGGCGACCCTGGCCACCTGGTCACCGAGGATCGACTGGAGTTCCGCGAACCAGATCGCCCGCAGTTCGCCGACCGCGAGGATCTGCCGGAAGGTCGCCTTGGACTCCACGAGGTGACCACCCCCGCCAGGTCGGGTGAGTCACCGAGCGTACCGCTCCGGACGCGGGTGGTGAACCGCCGCTAGGGACCGCTATTCCGTGCCGCAGGTGATCTTCGGCTGCGGGTTGTAGTGCACGTTCCTGGTGTGACGACGGATCTCGCGGCCGGTCGCGGCGTCCTTGATGACCCGGGTGTCCGACGTGGTGAAGCCGGGCGCGCCGTTGCTGGGCTTGCAGTTCTCGGCGGGGCCGGGCTTCGTCGGCGGCTCGGACGAGTTGGTGCGGCCGCCGGGGATCGACTCGACGGTGTACTTCTTGGTGCCCCACAGCCGGATCGTGATGTCCGACGGCGTCCAGATGGTCTGGATCGCGACACCGGTGTCCGTGTCGTTGGTGAACTTCAGGTCGATCACGCTGCCGCCGTTGTGGTTCTGGAACACGGTCGCCTCGCGCGCGGCGGGGTAACGGCTGATGTAGTAGCTGTGTTCCTTGTGCTCGGTGTCCTTCATACCGGCGAAGTACGAGGCGTTGTACAGCGTCGTCGCGAACTGCGAGATCCCGCCGCCGACCTCGCGGCCGGGCGCGCCGTCCTTGATGACACCGGCCTCGACGTAACCCTGTGCCGCGCCGCGCGGCCCGGTGAACCCGTTGAGGCTGAACGTCTCTCCCGGCTTCACGATGGCGCCGTTGACCTTCTGCGCCACGACCCGGATGTTCGTCCCCGAGTCCGGCGCGAACCCGCCGGTCTTGAACTCGCTGACGACCTCCTTGATGCCGAGCTGGTTCGCCTGCTCGGTGGTCACCTTGGCCGGGGTCTTCTTGTAGGTCACGGGCAGCTCGCGGGGAGCGGCGCGCTTGAGCACGTCGAGCACCGGCTTGAGGCTCGGCTCCCAGTCGACGACGTTGGCGTCCTCGGAGGGCTGCACGGTCGGCTTGCCGCCTTCGAAGACGATCTGCGCGTCCTTGCCCTCCTTCTCGGTGGACTTCAGCTGCGGGCCCGCGGCCTCGATGATCTTGTTGTTGTCCACCTTCGGGTTCAGCACGCCGCCGTCGACGGGCTCGAAGGTCAGCGCGGCCGCGATCTGCTCGGGTTTGACGATCGCGTCCTTGCCCTCGCCCTTGACGACCATCGGCGACGCCACGGCGGGCTTCGCGATCTGCTCGAGAGCGGCGTGGACGGCCTCCGGTGAGACCTTGACCGGGGTCTGGGTGACGGCGAGCGTGAGCGGCTCGCCGCCGGCCCAACGCTCCAGGATGGTCTTCTTGGCGGCTTCGACGTCGAGCTTCTGCCCGGTCTTCGGCTCGACGGCGACCGGTTCGGCCTCCTCGAAGCGCACGGTGCCCTCGACCGGGTCGCGATCGACCTTGTCGCGCAGGTTCTCCAGCGCGGAGGTGAGCTTGGCGTCGTCGGTCTGCGTGACGACACCGACCTCGGTGGTCGAGAAGAACGACGCGATCCGGGTGAACGGGTTCAGCGGCTGGTCACCGGCCTGGTCGAGGGTGGCGGGCCAGTCGAGGCGCAGCCCCGCGTTGTTCGGCGCCAGCGACTCCTCGGCGTCGCCCGCGACGACCTTCACCGGCCTGGTCAGCCGCGGCTCGATGCCGCCGCGGAGCTCCGTCTCGGCCGCCGCGCGGTCCATCCCGCCGACGTCGACCCCGGCGACGGTGACGCCGCGGGGGACGCTGCCCTGGGAGACCAGCACGTCGAGGGCGTACGCGACGACCAGCAGGCCGAACACGCCGCCGCCGATGAAGGCGGCCTTGCGGTAGCTGCGACGGCGCTTCGGTGGCGCGGGCTCCTCCGGCGTGGCAGACTCCGCGAACCCGGGCGTGACGACCGGGAGAATGTCCGTCTGCTCAGCGTGGGACTCGGGCCAGCGCGGTTCCTGCGGCAACTCTCCACCCTCCACGGTCCGGCGTAGCCGGGCGTCGTGATCCAACGTCCGGGCCTTCCACACGTTCCGGACGTAGGTTCAAGATACGGGGCGCGTTTTGTGGTCGTGCAACTCGCCCGGTTGGGTGAGCGGGCCACTCCGTCGGGTGGTCACTGGGCGTCAGGTTCGGGATTTTCACCCACTCTGGCGAGAAAGTCGAAGTCACAGCCCTCGTCGGCCTGCGTGATGTGTTCGGCGTACAACGCGCCGTAACCCCGTTCGTACCGCGGGGCGGGTGTGGTCCACTCCGCCCGGCGACGTTGCAATTCCGCATCATCGACGTCGAGGCTCAGCCGTCGCGAAGGGACGTCCAAAGTGATCCGATCACCGTCGCGGACCAGCGCGAGCGGCCCGCCGACGTGGGATTCCGGCGCGACGTGGAGCACGCACGCGCCGTAACCGGTGCCGCTCATCCTGGCGTCGGAAACGCGGACCATGTCCCGGACGCCCTTGGCCAGCAGGTGATCCGGCAGCGGCAGCATCCCGTATTCGGGCATCCCCGGGCCGCCGAGCGGGCCGGATCCGCGCAGGACGAGGACCGAATCCTCGGTGATGCCGAGCGAGGGGTCGTTGACGCGGTTCTTCAAGTCCTCGTAGTCGTCGAAGACCACCGCGGGTCCGGTGTGGACGAGCAGCCGGGGATCGGCGGCGATGTGCTTGATCACCGCGCCCGACGGCGCCAGATTGCCGCGAAGCACCGCGACCCCTCCCTCGGCGGCGACCGGGTTGTCACGCGTACGGATGACGTCGTCGTCGTGCACCCGCGCCGAAGCCAGGTTTTCGCCGAGAGTCCGGCCTGTGACGGTGACCCGATCGGTGTGCAGCAGGTCGGTCAGCCGGGAGAGCAGGCCGGGAAGCCCGCCGGCGTAGTAGAAGTCCTCCATCAGCCAGTCACCGCCGGGGCGGATGTTCGCCAGCACGGGGACCCGGCGCGCGATCGCGTCGAAATCGTCGACGGACAAGGGGATCCGCGCGCGCCCGGCCATCGCGATCAGATGGATGACGGCGTTGGTCGAGCCGCCGAGCGCCAGCACGGTGGTGATCGCGTCGGCGTACGCGCGCTCGTCGAGGATCTTCGTGACGGTGAGGTCCTCCCACACCATTTCGACGACGCGCGCGCCGCTCGCCGCGGCCATGCGGTGGTGCGCCGAGTCGACGGCGGGGATCGACGTGGCGCCGGGCAAGGTCAGGCCGAGCACCTCCGCGACCGACATCATGGTGGACGCGGTTCCCATCGTCATACAGGTTCCGGGAGAACGGGCCAGCCCACGCTCCAATTCGGACAGTTCCTCGTCGCCGATCAGCCCGGCCCGCTTGTCGTCCCAGTACTTCCACATGTCGGTGCCGCTGCCGAGCACTTCGTTCCGCCAATGCCCGCGCAACATCGGGCCGGCGGGGACGAAGATCGCGGGCAGTCCCGCGCTCGTCGCGCCCATCAGCAACGCCGGTGTCGTCTTGTCGCAGCCGCCCATGAGGACCGCTCCGTCGACGGGGTAGGACCGCAGGATCTCTTCGGTCTCCAGCGAAAGCAGGTTCCGGTAGAGCATGGGTGTCGGCTTCTGGAAGGTCTCCGACAGGGTCGCGACCGGGAACTCCAGCGGGAAGCCGCCCGCCTGCCACACCCCGCGTTTGACCTGTTCCGCCCGCTCTCGCAGATGCATGTGGCAGGGGTTGATGTCGCTCCAGGAGTTGAGGATCGCGATGACGGGTTTCCCGAGGTGCTCCTCCGGGTTGTAGCCGAGTTGCCTGCTCCGGGCCCGGTGGCTGAAACCGCGCAGTTCGTCGCCGCCGAACCAGCGGTGGCTTCGGAGTTCCTCAGGGTTCCTCATGACCGTGAGTATGGCATCTCATATATGATCGCCCCATGCCTTCGACCTTCAGCCTGCCCGCTTCACGGACCGAAGTGGTGCTCGAAGAGATCCGCCGCGGCATCCTCACCAGGGAGCTGAAGCCCGGCCAGCCACTGGTCGAAGCCGAACTCGCGGCCCGGCTCGGGGTGTCGAAGACGCCGGTCCGTGAGGCGCTCAAGGTGCTGTCGAACACGGGACTGGTGACCTTCAGCCCGTACAAGGGCGCTTCGGTGTGCGTGGTCGACGCGGAGCTGGCGAAGTCCGTCTACGACGTTCGCATGGTGCTGGAGCCCGAGGCCGTGCGCCGGTCGGTCGAACGCCGCTCGCCGGACCTGTTCGAAGACGCCGCGGAGGCGTTGAAGGAAGCGTCGGCGGCGATCTCGGCCAAGGATCAGGCGGCGCTCAGCCTGCTCAACCGCCGGTTCCATCGCGCGCTCTACAGCGGCTGCGGCAATCCGCTGATGGTCTCGATGCTGGACGACCTCAAGGACCGCGCGGCGCTGATCAGCGTGGTCGGCTGGGCGGCGAATCCCAGCTGGCGCAGGGAATGGGCCGAGCACAAGGCGGTGCTGGCGGCGGCGAAGAAAGGTGACGCCGACGGCGCGGCGGGGCTGCTGCGCGCCCACATCGGCGACTTCCTGGACCGGATCCTCGAGACCATCGGCGACGAATGATGCGCTTGTTGCTCATCGCCGACACGCATCTGCCTCAGCGCGCGAAGGTGCTGCCGGCCCAAGTCTGGCGCGAGGTCGAGGCGGCGGACGTCGTCATCCACGCCGGTGACTGGGTCGAGGTCGCCCTGCTCGACGAACTCGAGGCCCGGAGCGAGCGGCTCATCGGGGTCTACGGCAACAACGACGGCGAGGACCTGCGGGTGCGGCTCCCCGAGATCGCACGGGCGGACCTCGACGGCGTCCGCCTGGCGGTCATCCACGAAACCGGCGGTAAGCAGGGGCGTGAGCGCCGCTGTGACGAACAGTTCCCGGACACCGACGTCCTCGTGTTCGGGCACAGCCACATCCCCTGGGACACGGTCACACCGAAGGGGTTGCGCCTGCTGAACCCCGGCTCGCCGACCGACCGGCGGCGTCAGCCGTTCTGCACCTATCAGACCGCCGAGATCCGCGACGGCGAGCTGCACGACGTAGCTCTTCATGAGCTGCCGCCTCGCCGCTGACCGGGTAGACAGGTAGCCATGGAACCGGCGCAGGCGTTGAGGGAGATCGCGTTCCGGCTGGAGCGCGCGGGCGAGCCGACCTACCGGGTTCGGGCGTTCCGGCAGGCGGCTTCGGTGATCGCCAAGGTCAAGCCCGACGACCTGCGCAAACGCGCCGAGGCGGGCACGCTGACCGCGTTGCCGAATATCGGCAAGGCGACCGCGGCCGTCGTCGAAGACGTCCTCGCCGGACGCCGTCCCGCGTACTTCGAGAAGCTCGGCGAGCCGAAGCTGCCCGACGGCGGCCCGATGCGGGCGGCGTTGCGCGGCGACTGCCACACCCATTCGGACTGGTCCGACGGCGGAAGCCCGATCGAGGAGATGGCGGAGGCCGCCCGCGCGCTCGGCCACGAATGGATGGTGCTGACGGATCACTCACCGCGGCTGACCGTCGCCAACGGCCTTTCGCCGGAACGGCTGCGGCGGCAGATGGACGTCGTCGCGGAACTGAACGAGACGATGGCGCCGTTCCGGATCCTGCACGGTATCGAGGTCGACATCCTCCTCGACGGCACGCTGGACCAGGAGGAAGAACTGCTGGAACAGCTGGACTTCGTCGTCGCGAGCGTGCACTCGAAACTGCGGATGCCCGCGAAGGAGATGACGCCGAGGATGATCGCCGCGGTGCGGCATCCGCGGGTTCGCGTGCTCGGTCACTGCACTGGGCGGTTGGTGATGGGAGGCCGTGGAAAGCGGCCTGAGTCGGAGTTCGACGCGGAGGCGGTGTTCACCGCGTGCCGGGACAACGGGGTCGCCGTCGAGATCAACTCGCGTCCCGAGCGCCGTGACCCGCCGACCCGCTTGCTGAACCTGGCCGTGGACCTGGGTTGCGACTTCGCGATCGACAGCGACGCGCACGCGCCGGGGCAGCTGGACTGGCTGGTCTACGGTTGCGCGCGGGCCACCGAGCTGGGGATCGAGCCGGACCGGGTGATCAACACGCGGACCGCGGAGGACCTGCTGGCCTCGTGAGTCGGGCCGGTCCGTGAAGGCCTCCTTGCCTACCTTGAGGGTAGGGAAGGAGGCCTTCACTACCTCTGGGACCGCCACGCTCGCTTAGTAGGTTCTGCCGGTGCGCGGGTGGCGGTTTCGCGTGTTCGGGCGGACGACTCGTGGCGGAACCCGGCCGCGGTCGTGTCGTCCCTCCAGTCACGAGGGGTCATCGCCTGTCGCCGGTGTAGACGACGGCGGCGCTCACCGCGTCCACCCCCGAGATCAGTTCGGCGAGCGCCTTCGGGAGTTCCCGGTGCGTGGACCCGGCCCAGGCCCGCAGGCCGGCGCGGTCGAGTTCCGGTTCGCAGAAATCGTCGAGACCGATGGTCCAGGCCAGCAGGGCCAGGCAGACCGAATGCGGATCCGGCTGGTCGGTGCCGAGGACGGCCGCCCGCACCTTGCTGCGCGCGGCCGTCGACATCAGCAGATCCCGTGGCGGATACCGGTGATTCTTCCGCAGGAGCATCCGGTCGGTTTCGCGGTCGATCACTCCCGCGGCGAGCAGGTTCACCGCGACCGTTCCCCCGAGATCGTGGCGGAGATGGCCGACCCATTCCCGGACGGTGTGCCGCTCGGGTTCGCGGAGGATTTCCGAGAACACCCGATCCAGCGGTGGATGGGCGAGGCCGCGGCGCGAAAGCGGCCGGATTCGTTTGCGTTCCACGGTGATCCGCTCGGCGAGGAGGAGATCACAGAGCGCGGAACCGGCAATTCCGATGCCGAGTCCCGTGCCGCGCAGCGCGGGTTTTCCGGTGAACTCGTCGTGGGCGAGAAAGAACAGGGAATCGACCAAGGTCAGCCGACGCATGAATGGCACGCCCTCCGGCGTTGTAGTGCGGGACGGCCAAAGTAGCGGTAGCGCGCGGACCACTGCGACCCGAGGCCCGTTTTTAGCCTGAACGGACGTACCTCGCCGAAGTGGCCGGCCCTAGGGTGGGATGGCTCTCGCAAGATCAAGAATCTTCAGCGCCAAACCGACGTCCGGGGGGACGGGTTCATGGGTACGCAAAGACCGCGGCGCGGTCTCGGCCATCGACGGCTCGGAGCCGCCCAGATCGTGTTCTTCGTGGTGGCCGCGGCGGGCCCGCTGTTCGCCATCGCGGGCGGGGTCCCGACCAACTACGCGGTCACCGGCAGCATCGGTGTGCCGCTGTCGTTCCTCCTGCTCGCCCCGATCCTGGGGCTGTTCGCGGTCGGATACGCCGCGATGAGCCGCTACATCACCAACGCGGGCGCGTTCTACCCCTACGTCGCCAACGGGATCGGCAAATCCACCGGCGCCGGGATCGCGTTCGTCACGCTGATCTCCTACAACGCCATCCAGATCAGCATCTACGGTCTGTTCGGCTGGTCGGTGTCGACCTGGCTGGGCACGCTCACCGGATCCCCGCCGCCGTGGTGGCTGTGCGCGCTGGTGATGGTGCTGATCATCGGCGCGCTCGGCGTCCTGCGGGTCGATCTCAACGCCAAGGTGCTCGGCGTGGCGCTGTGCCTCGAAGTCGCCGTCGTCGCGATCGTCGACATCGCGTTGTTCGCGAATCCGGCCGGTGGCACCGTTTCCTGGGCCCCGCTGGAGCCGTCGAGCCTGTTCACCACCGGTGTGGGCGCGGTGTTCGCGTTCTCCGCCGCCGCGTTCATCGGCTTCGAGGGCGCGGCGACCTACGGCGAGGAGACCCGGGAACCCAGCCGCACGGTCGGGCGCGCGACGTACGCGGCGATCGGGCTCACCGCGGTGCTCTACGTCGTCTCGTCGCTCGCGCTGGCGGTGGCGACCGGGCCGGACGTCATCGTCACCACCGCGGCCGCGCAGGGCCCGGACGTGCTGTTCAACCTCGCGGGCGAGCACCTCGGCGAGACGTTCTCCGATGTCGCGTACACGCTGTTCGTGACCGGCCAGTGCGCGGCGCTGCTGAGCTTCCACAACGCCGTCGCGCGGTATTTCTTCGCGCTGGGCAGGGAAGGACTGCTGCCGCGCTCTTTGGCCAAGACCAGCAAACGCACCGGCGCGCCGGTGGCCGGTTCGCTCACGCAGACCGCGCTCGCGCTGGTGATCGTGGCGCTGTTCGCGATCGCGGGCCGCGATCCGGTGACCGAACTGTTCACCTGGCTCGGCACGACGGCGTCCACCGGTGTCGTGGTGATCATGATCGCCGTCTCCCTTTCGGTGATCGGCTTTTTCAAACGGCGCCGCGACGCCGAAAACGCCTGGCGCCGCTGGATCGCGCCGGGGGCGGCGATGCTCGCGCTGTCGGCCGTCCTCGCGCTGATCCTGCTCAACTTCGATCTGCTGCTCGGTCCGGCCGGGACGTTCCTGTTGCGCTGGGGGCTGCCCGGTCTCGTGCTCGTCGCGGCACTGGCCGGCTTCCTGCGCGCGGAAGTGTTGCGGACAAAGGATCCCGAGACGTACGTCGCCATCGGCGGTCCGCTCGAAGAGGACGAACCCGTCGCGCTGAGAGCGGGGCGATGATCGTCCGGGCCGCCGAACCGTCCGAAATGGACACCGTGGTCGACGTGCTTGCCGAGGCGTTCCACGACGACCCGGTCAGCGCGTGGGTCTTCCCAGGGGACGAGCGCCGCGCGGTGGCGACGTCACCGGCGACCTGTCCGGCGCCGTCCTCTGGACGCCGGCCGGAGAGGAGGACCTGGACGACGACGCGTTCGCCGGGCTCACCGGGGAAGAAATCGGCAGGCTGACGGCGTTGTTCGAGCTGATGACGGAGCACGCTCCCAGCGGCGAGTACCACCACGCGCAGTTCATCGGCGTCCGCGAGACCGCGCGGCGGCAAGGGATCGGCGCACGGTTGCTGAAGCACGGGCTCGACCGCTACGGCGCGGTGCCCGCGTACCTGGAGGCGAGCAGCGCGGAAAGCGCGAAACTGTACCGGCGGCTGGGTTTCCGCGATCACGGACCGGCTTTCGCGGTCGAGGGCGGGCCGCCGATGCGGCCGATGTGGCGCGAGCCGTGACAGATCTCTCGTCGATATGTCTATAAAGGACTGGTAAAGTGGCGGGCAGATGACGACGAACCGTGCCCCCGCCGCGCGGCACCGTTCCGTCTTCTTCCTGCTGATCTTGCTCGTCTTCGCCTTCGTCACGCCGACCGTTCCCCACGGGCACGGGCGGACCGCGATGGAAGATCCCGTCGCCGTCTTCGCGACCCATCCGCTGCCCGCCTTCCACGGCGGGCAAGCCGTTCCCCTCGCCGACGCTCCCGCCGAAGCGGAGACCGTCGACCTCCCGGACGCCGGCCACGCCCCTGAGCAGGGCGAACCCGTCGTCATCACCCGAGCGGTGCCCCAGGCGCCCGCACGGGCTCCTCCGCGCTGACCGGTTCTCACATCGCCGCATCAGCCACCATCGGAGGTCTCCATGAGTTCCGGTCATGCCTTGCTGGCCGTCGGCGGGGCGTTCCTCGCCGCCGGTGTCATCGCCAGAGCGGGCGCCCGTATCGGGCTGCCGACCATCCCCTTGTTCATGCTGGCCGGTTTCGTCTTCGGCCCCAACACCCCCGGACTGTCCCTTGTAGACGATCCGGCCGAACTCGGTGTGCTCGCCGGGCTCGGTCTCGTCTTCCTGCTGTTCTACCTCGGCCTCGAATTCTCCCTCGACGACCTGGCCAAGGGCGGGCGCAAGCTCGTCTGGTCCGGGCTGATCTACCTGATCCTCAACATCGGCGGCGGCCTCGCGTTCGGCTTCCTGCTGGGCTGGGGGACCAGGGAAGCGCTGGTCATCGCCGGTGCCATCGGTATCTCGTCGTCCGCGATCGTCACCAAGCTCCTGCTCGAATCACGCCGGATGAACAATCCCGAATCCCGGCTGATCATGGGCATCATCGTGATCGAGGACCTGTTCCTCGCGCTGTACCTGGCGTTGCTGCAGCCGGTGCTGTCCGGCGCCGGGAGCTTCGGTTCGGCGCTCGCCGACTTCGGCAAGGCCTTCGCGTTCCTGATCGTGATGGCCGCGCTCGCCCGGTGGGGTGGCCGGGTGGTGTCGAAGCTGTTCGGTTCGGCCGACGACGAGCTGCTCACCGTCTGCTTCGTCGGTGTCGCGGTGATGGGTGCCGCTGTCGCCGAAGAGGTCGGCGTGTCCGACGCCATCGGCGCGTTCATGGTCGGCATGATGCTCGGCGGTTCGAAGGTCGCGCCGCGTATCCACAAGCTGGTGCTCCCGCTGCGGGACGCGTTCGGCGCGCTGTTCTTCTTCATCTTCGGGCTCAGCATCGATCCGAACGCGGTCGGCTCGGTGGTCGTGCCGGTGCTGATCGCGGTGGCGCTGACGATCGTGCTGAACCTCGGAGCCGGCGCGCTGGCCGCGCGGCTGCACGGGTTCGGCCGCCAGGCCGGCGTGAACATCGGGCTCACCGTGCTCACCCGCGGCGAGTTCTCACTCGTGCTCGCGGCGATGGCGACCGCGGCCGGGCTGGACTCTCGGGTCGCGCCGTTCGTCGCGGGCTACGTCCTCCTGCTGGCCGTGATCGGTCCAGTCGCGGTCATCCGCTCCGAGAAACTCACCTGGTTGCTACCGGCGAGTATTGTCCGAGGCTCGACCCGCCGCGACGAGCCGGCCAGGGCGACGTGACGAGGAGGCCTGGGTGACCGAACGGTTCGGCGGCTACCAGAACGAGATCTACCTGCGGGGGCTCGGCGGGACCTTCCCGCCGTGCTCCACCGACGCCACGAAACTGGAGGAGTCGGCGCGGGAGATCCTCGAGCCGGGGCCGTTCTGGTACGTCGCGGGCTCGGCCGGATCGGGCGCCACCGCGCGTGCCAACCGGGAGGCGTTCGACCGCTGGCGCCTCGTGCCCAGGATGCTCACCGGCGCCACCGAACGCGATCTGTCGACGACGGTGCTGGGGACGCCGGTGCCGGCGCCGGTGCTGCTGGCGCCGGTCGGCGTCCAGTCGATCGTGCACGAGGGCGCCGAACCGGCGGCCGCGCGGGCCGCCGCGTCGGTCGGCCTGCCGTACGTCATGTCGACGGCGTCGTCCACGAGCATCGAGGACGTCGCCGAGGCCAGTGGAGACGGGCCGCGCTGGTTCCAGCTGTACTGGCCGACGGACAACGAGGTCTGCGCGAGCATCCTGGCGCGGGCGAAGGCCGCGGGCTTCACGACGCTCGTGGTCACGCTCGACACCTGGACCCTCGCGTGGCGCCCGAACGACCTCGACCACGCCTACCTGCCGTTCATCAAGGGCATCGGGCTCGGTGTCCCGCTCAGCGACCCGGTGTTCCGCGGCCTGCTGGAGAAGACGCCGGAAGAGGACCCGCCCACCGCGATCCTGCGCTGGATCTCGATGATCACCGGCACCGACAGCACCTGGGACCGGCTGCCGTTCCTGCGCGAGCACTGGGACGGGCCGATCGTGCTCAAGGGCATCCAGCACCCCGACGACGCGCGCCGCGCCGTCGAGGCCGGGATGGACGGGATCGTCGTGTCCAACCACGGCGGCCGTCAGGTCGACGGCGCGATCGCCTCGCTCGACGCGCTCCCGGAGATCGTGGCCGCCGTCGGCGACCGGCTGGAGATCCTGTTCGACTCCGGCATCCGCACCGGCGCCGACATCGCCAAGGCGCTCGCGCTCGGGGCCAAGGCCGTGCTGGTGGGGCGGCCGTGGGTGTACGGCCTGGCGCACGCGGGGGAGGACGGCGTCCGGCACGTGCTGCGGGGCCTGCTCGCCGACCTCGACCTGACCATGGGCCTGTCCGGGCACCGGACCCTGGCCGACCTCACCCCCGCCTCCCTCACGCGCTCCTGACCCTCGCATTTCGTCCTCTGAATGCGGTAGTTGGCATCACGAACTACCGCATTCAGAGGACGAAATGCCCGGGTGATGTCGCCTCCGGCATATTCGGAGGCCCGGATCGTCACGCACGGCTATCCTGGTGCCGGTCATGGCTTCTCAACCTTCCCCGCTCGGCGCCCTGCGCGCTCGCCTGCCCGAACTCATGTCGCGCGACGAGCATCGCCTCCGGCGCCGGCTCGACGGTGCCCGGAAAGCGCGTAACGCCGAGTCGATCGCCGCCCAGATCGAGGCCGACATCGAGGCCGCCGAACTCCGGATCACCCGGCGGCGGGACAGCGTCCCGAAGATCTCGTTCCCCGAAGAGCTGCCCGTCAGCCAGCGCAAGGACGAGATCGCCGAGGCCATCCGCGACCACCAGGTGGTGATCGTCGCGGGCGAGACCGGGTCCGGGAAGACGACCCAGCTGCCGAAGATCTGTCTCGGACTCGGTCGCGGCATCCGTGGCCAGATCGGGCACACGCAGCCGAGGCGGCTGGCCGCGCGCACGGTCGCCGACCGGATCGCCTCCGAGCTGAACACCGAGCTCGGCGAGGCCGTCGGCTACAAAGTCCGGTTCACCGACCACTCCGGCCAGGACACGCTGGTCAAGCTGATGACCGACGGCATCCTGCTCGCCGAGATCCAGACCGACCGGATGCTGCGGCAGTACGACACGCTGATCATCGATGAGGCACACGAGCGCAGCCTCAACATCGACTTCATCCTCGGCTACCTCAAGCAGCTCCTGCCGCGCCGCCCCGATCTCAAGGTGATCATCACCTCGGCGACCATCGACCCGGAGCGGTTCTCCAAGCATTTCGACGACGCGCCGATCGTGGAGGTCTCCGGCCGGACGTATCCAGTCGAGGTCCGTTACCGGCCGATCATCGATCCGGACGACCCGGACGCCGATCAGGACCGCGACCAGACGCAGGCCATCTGCGACGCCGTCGACGAACTCCACCATGAGGGACCGGGCGACATCCTGGTGTTCCTCTCCGGCGAGCGGGAGATCCGCGACGCCGCCGACGCACTGTCCAAACAGGACCTCAGGAACACCGAGATCCTCCCGCTGTACGCCCGGCTTTCGTCGTCGGACCAGCATCGGGTGTTCCAGCGCCACACCGGGCGCCGCGTCGTGCTCGCGACGAACGTCGCCGAGACGTCGCTGACCGTGCCCGGCATCAAGTACGTCATCGACCCCGGCACCGCGCGGATCTCGCGCTACAGCCACCGCACCAAGGTGCAGCGGCTGCCGATCGAGCCGGTGTCGCAGGCGTCGGCGAACCAGCGCAAGGGCCGCTGCGGCCGGACGTCCGACGGTATCTGCATCCGCCTGTACTCCGAAGACGACTTCGACGCCCGGCCCGAGTTCACCGATCCGGAGATCCTGCGGACCAACCTCGCGTCGGTCATCCTGCAGATGACCTCGCTCGGCCTCGGCGACATCGCGGCGTTCCCCTTCGTGGAGCCGCCGGATCGCCGTCAGGTCACCGACGGTGTCCAGCTGCTGCAGGAGCTCGGGGCGTTCGAGATGTCCGACGGCAAGAAGCTCACCGAGACCGGCCGCAAGCTCGCGCAGCTCCCGGTCGACCCGCGGATGGCGCGGATGGTGCTGGAGGCCTCGCGCAACGGCTGCGTCCGCGAAGTGATGATCATCGCCGCCGCACTGTCCATTCAGGACCCGCGCGAGCGGCCGGCGGAGAAGCAGCAGGCGGCGGACGAGCAGCACGCGCGGTTCGCGGACAAGACGTCCGACTTCCTCGCGTACCTGAACCTGTGGGAGTACGTCACCGAGCAGCAGAAGACGTTGTCCACCAACCAGTTCCGCCGGATGTGCCGCAACGAGTACCTGAACTACCTGCGCATCCGCGAATGGCAGGACATCTTCAGCCAGCTGTGTCAGCTGGCCAAACCGCTCGGCATCACCCTCGACACCTCCGGCCCGGTCGATCCGCAACGCGTGCACACGTCGCTGATCGCCGGGCTGCTGTCGCATGTCGGCCTCAAGGATCCGGTCAAGGGCGACTATCTCGGCGCGCGCGGGGCACGGTTCTCGGTGTTCCCGGGTTCGGCGCTGTTCAAGAAGCAGCCGCGGTTCGTGATGTCGGCCGAACTCGTCGAAACCTCCCGTCTGTGGGGCCGGGTCAACGCGAGGATCGAGCCGGAGTGGGTCGAGCCGCTCGCCGGGCACGTGGTGAAGCGGAACTACTCCGAGCCGCACTGGGAGCGCAAGCAGGGCGCGGTGATGGCGCTCGAGAAGGTGACCCTGTACGGCGTTCCGCTCGTCGCCGACCGCCGGGTCAACTACGGCCGCATCGACCCGGAGACGAGCCGCGAGCTGTTCATCCGGCACGCGCTCGTGGAAGGCGACTGGGAAACCCGGCACCACTTCTTCCGCGAGAACCGCGCGTTGCTCGACGAGGTCGAGGACCTGGAGAACCGCGCCCGCCGCCGCGACATCCTGGTCGACGACGAGACGCTGTTCGAGTTCTACGACCAGCGCGTCCCGGCCGACGTCGTCTCCGCGCGGCATTTCGACAGCTGGTGGAAGAAGGCGCGCCACACCGAGCCCGACCTGTTGAGCTTCGAGAAGACGATGCTCATCAACGAGACCGCCGGCGGCGTGCGCGAGGCCGACTACCCCGACTTCTGGACCCAAGACAGCCAGACCTTCAAGCTCACGTACCAGTTCGAGCCGGGGGCCGACGCGGACGGCGTCACCGTGCACATCCCGCTGCCGGTGCTGAACCAGGTCACCGCGGACGGCTTCGACTGGCAGGTCCCCGGCCTGCGGGAAGAACTGGTGACGCAGCTGATCAAGTCGCTGCCCAAGGCGATCCGGCGCAACTTCGTGCCGGCGCCCGACCACGCGAAACTGGTGCTGTCGCGGGTCGGCCCGGCCGAGGGGCCGCTGCTGCACGTCGTCGCCGACGAGCTGGAAGCGTTGCGCGGGGTGGTGATCCCCGACGACGCCTGGCAGCTGTCGGCGGTTCCCGAACATCTGAAGATGACCTTCCGCGTGGTCGACGTCCGCGGCAAGAAGGTGTCCGAGGGCAAGGACATCGAGGCGCTCAAACGAGATCTGAGCGGCCAGGTGCGCGCGACGATCTCCAAGGCCGCCGACAGTATCGAGCGTGAGGGCCTGACGACGCCCGCGTTCGGCGAGCTGCCCAAGGTGTTCGCGAGCAAGCAGCGCGGGCACGACGTCAAGGCGTATCCGGCGCTGGTCGACGAAGGCGGTTCCGTGGCGGTGCGGCTGCTGGACACGCCGGGCCAGCAGGAACAGTCGATGTGGGCGGGCACTCGGCGGATGCTGCGGCTGAACATCCCGTCGCCGATGAAGTTCATCACCCGCAACCTCGGCAACTCGTCGAAACTCGTGCTGAACCGGAATCCGCACGGCTCCGTGGCGGCACTGCTCGAAGACTGTGTGGATTGCGCGGTCGACAAGCTCGTGGCCGACAACGGCGGCCCGCGCTGGGACGAGGCCGGATTCGCCGTCCTGCTGGAAAAGGTGCGCGCCGGGCTGAACCCCGGGGTGCTCGACGTGCTGACCAACGTCGAGAAGATCCTGCGCGCGGCCAACGACGTCGAAACCCGGCTGGCCGACACGCGCGGCCCGAAGGACTCGCTCGCGGATATCCGCGCGCAGCTGGACGGCTTGGTGCACAAGGGTTTCGTCACCGAAACCGGGCAGGACAGGCTGAAGCACGTCATCCGGTACCTGCGGGGGATCGAACGGCGGCTGGAGAAACTCCCGACCGAGCCGACGCGGGACATCCAGCGCACCGGCGACATCGCGTGGCTCCGCAACGAGTACCAGGCGGCGCTGGACGCGTTGCCGCCAGGCACCTCGTCGCCCGCGCTGCGGGAGATCCGGTGGATGATCGAGGAGCTGCGGGTCAGCTTCTTCGCCCAGACGCTCGGTACCGCCCACCCCGTCTCGCTGAAGCGCGTCATCAAGGCACTGGACGACGCCGCCTCTTCCTGACTCCGCGAGTTCCGCCTTCAAGCACGCGAATCCCGCCCTCAAGCACGCGAATCCCGCCTTCAGTCACGCGACGCGTCCCCGTGATCACGCGAGTCGCCCCCTGATCATGCGTGTTCGCCGCCTGATCACGTGTGTTCCGTGGAGTGGAAACGGGCCGCACGTGCTTGGGTGCGGAACTCGCGTGCCTGGGGGCGGGTCTCGCGTGCTTGGGGGCGGGATTCGCGTGCGTGGGGGCGGGTCGCGCGTGATGGAGGGCGGGGTCACTTCGCGTCGGCGTAGGTGTCCACGGCGGCGATGTGCAGCGGGAACCGGACCGGGCAAGCGGGACCGAAGAGCATCCGCGCCGCCTCGGTCATGCTGTCCACAATGGACTTCGAGACCTCGTCGGCGAACTCGGCCGGGGTGTGCACCAGGACCTCGTCGTGCTGGAAGAACACCAGATGCGCGGGGGAGGGGAGCCTGCTCCGCAGGGTCGCGAGCAGGACCGCGGTCATGTCCGCCGCGCTCGCCTGCACGACGAAGTTGCGGGTGAAGCGGCCCCAGTTGCGGGACGCCTGGCGTGCTTTCAGCTCGGCGGCCTCGTCCTCCGCGACCCCGCCGGTCAGCGCTCGCCAGGCTTCGGACGGCGCGGGCGAAGTGCGGCCGAGCCGGGACCGGACGCGCTCACCGCGTTCCCCGGCCTGCGCGGCACGCTCCACATAGGACACCGCGTCGGGGAACCTGGTGCGCAGCAACGCCAGCAACGGTCCCGCCTCACCGGACGTGCCGCCGTACATCGCCGACAGCATCGCGATCTTCGCGCGGTCTCGGTCGTCCCTGTCGTCCCACGCGGGCACCGGAACGCGGCGCACTCCGGAGAACATCGCCTCGGCGAGGCTCGCGTACAGATCCGTGGCCGCGGCGACCTCGGCCAGTTTCCGGTCTCCGGACAACGCGGTGAGCACCCGCGGCTCCAGCTGGGCGGCGTCGGCGACCACGAGTTTCCAGCCCGGATCGGCCCGGACGCAGGTCCGCAGGATCTTCGGGATCTGCAGCGCGCCCCCGCCCCGGCTCGCCCAGCGGCCGGAAACGACCCCGCCGACGACGTAATGCGGGCGGAACCGGCCGTCGTGCACCCACTCGTCGAGCCACGTCCAGCCGTTGGCCGAATGCAGCCGCGCGAGCTCCTTGTACTCCAGCAGCGGCGGGACGGCGGGGTGGTCGATGTCGCGCAGCAGGTACTTCCTGGCCGACGAGACCTCGATGCCCTCCCTGCCGAGCGCGCGGACGACGCTGGCCGGAGCGTCGGGGTTGACCGGACGCCCACCGAACGCGGCACTGATCTCGGCCGCCAGCTCGACCAGCCGCTTCGGCCGGTGCCCGGCCGGAACGCGGGGCCCGAGCTGGTCGGCGAGCAACGCCAAATGCAGGTCCGCCCGCCACGGCAGCCCGTCGGCCGACATCTCGGCGGCCGCCAGCGCGCTCGCCGACTCCGCCGCGAAGAGCAGCCGTAACCGCTCCGGGCGCTCGGTGGCGGCGACCCGCTTCTCTTGCTCGGCCAGCACCCGGCGCGCCGCGTCGATCACCGTGACACCGGAGGGGAGCCGCGGCCCCCGCGTCTCGAACAGCGTCGGCTGGTCGTCCTCGGCCCAGAGCGGCGGCTCGTCGGCGGGCGCCTCTTGGCCGTTCGCCCTGGCCAGCGCGGCACGGAGGCTCCGCGACTCCTGCGGACGGCCTTCGTGGGCCAGGAGCAATCCCTCGGTCAGCGCCAGGTCATGACAGCGCCGCACCCGGACGCCCGCCTTGATCAGCGCCGGATACGTCCCGTCGACCGACGGGAACACCCAGCGGGGTGAGTGCTCGGCCTCCAACCGCCGTACTTCGCCGACGAACTCCGGGAGCTTCATGCCCTGCCGCGGCGGCTGCCCGGAAAAAGCGATCGCGAAGTCGCCATCCTCCTCTTGACCTGCGATCGCCCGCACACTCACATTGTGGTGGTTCCCCCCGACATTTCTGTCACTTGGGTGTGGAGGTCAGCGCAGCTGTCCGTTGAGGGTGGTGGTGGGGCGGGGAGGGCTAGTGCGCCTGCGCTATCGGTCGGCTACTGTCGAGTAGCAACCCCATACCGCCGGTACGCGAACCCGCCGGGGGCATGGTGTCTCGCCGCAGCAGCAACGGAGGTGCCCGGATGAGAAACCCCACCGGCCTCGCCACCCTGGTGGCGGGCAAGGTGACCGAGACCGTGCGCAGCATCGACGTGATGCGCCAAGCGGGCCTGCTCCCCATCCCGCGGGTCGACGAGGGCCTGCGTTCGCTGGTCATGGTGCGCAAATGGGGCCCGTTCGCCGGCGCGAACATGATCGCCGCCCGCCGGGACCCGACCGCGACCGGCATCATCGACGAGCTCGGCCCGCTGACCTTCAAACAGCTCGACACCCAGTCGAACGCGCTGGCCAGGGCGTGGTCGGAACGCGGCCTCGGCCCGGGCTCGGTGATCGCCGCGTTGTGCCGCGACCACCGCGGTCTCGTGCTGACGATGCTCGCCTCGGGCAAGCTCGGCGCCAAGCTGCTGCTGATGAACACCGGGTTCGCAAAACCACAGCTCGCGGACGTCGCGAAGCGTGAAGGCGTCACCGCGCTCGTGTACGACCAGGAGTTCACCGACCTGCTGGACGCGGTCGAGGGCGACGTCGACCACTACCTCGCGTGGGTCGATTCGGACGCCGAGCTCTCCGGGCACGAGATCCCGATCGTCACCGAACTGGTCGCCAGCACCGACGACCGCCCGTGGCCCGCGCCCGCCAAACCGGGCGGGTTCATCCTGCTGACCAGCGGCACCACCGGGACGCCGAAGGGCGCGCCGCGGCCGCACACCTCCGCGCTGGCCTCCGCGCAGTTCCTCGACCGCATCCCGTTGAGGACCGGGGAGGCGACCTACATGGGCGCGCCGCTGTTCCACGGCACCGGGTTGTCGCAGTTCATCCTGTCCTTCGCGCTCGGCTCGAAGGTCGTCATGCGGCGCAAGTTCGTGCCGGAGGAGACGTTGCGCGGGGTCGCGGAGAACCGCTGCACCACGCTGGTCCTCGTGCCGACGATGCTGCAGCGGATCGTCGACCTGCCCGAGGAGGTCCGCGCGAAGTACGACACGTCGTGCCTGCGGATCATCTTCGTCGCGGGCTCCGCGCTGTCACCGGATCTGGGGAACCGCGCGACCGCCGCGTTCGGCGACGTCGTGCACAACCTCTACGGGTCCACCGAGGTCGCGGTCGCGACGGTCGCGACGCCCGAGGACTGGCGCAAGGCGCCGGGCACGGTCGGCCGCGCTCCGGTGGGCTGCAAGGTCGCGCTGTACGACGAAAAGGGCACGAAGATCACCGAGCCGCACGTCACGGGCCGGGTGTTCGTCGGCAGCGGGCTGAGCTTCCAGGGCTACACGGACGGGCGTAACAAGGAGATCATCGACGGGCTGCTCTCCAGTGGTGACGTCGGCCATTTCGACGAGGACGGCCTGCTGTTCATCGACGGCCGCGACGACGAAATGATCGTCTCCGGCGGCGAGAACGTCTTCCCGATCGAGGTCGAGAACCTCCTTGTCGAACGCGAGGACGTGATCGAAGCCGCCGTGGTCGGGGTCGACGATCCCGAGTTCGGACAGCGGCTGAAGGCTTTCGTGGTGCGGGCCGAGAAATCGGAGCTGGACGTCGACGGCGTGCGCGAGTACGTCAAGGCCAACCTGGCCCGGTACAAGGTGCCGCGCGACGTGGAGTTCCTCGACGAGCTGCCGCGCAACGCGACCGGGAAGGTGCTGCGCAACAAGCTGCACTGAGGCGATCAGTACTCCCAGTCGATGCCGAAGACGCCGGGGCCGAAGTCGAGCGCGACGGCGTGGACACCGTTGCCCTGGTCCGGTTTGAGCTCTTTCCGGTCCATCGGCGAGGTGCCTTGGCGCGAATATTGCCAGCACTTGGCCGGGACGGTGCCCGGGGCGAACCGGACCTCCAGCAGGTATTCGCGCACGGGACGCCGGAACTCGCGGTAATGCGTGTTCCGGCATTCCGGGTACGGCGGTCCGGGATTGGTCAGCGAGTACTCGATCAGATGCGTCTCGCCGCGGTCGATGGGCCGATCGAAGAGCAACTCGGCGACGGTGAGCCCGTGCTCATCGTCGACCTCGGCGCGGCCGACGTGACAGTTGCGCAGTGTGTTCAGTACCGGCGGCCCGGCCTCCGGATCGCCCTGGGCGTAGACGAGCAACCAGCGGTCCTGCCCGTCCGCGCCCGCCTGGAACACCGCCCGCGCGGTCACCGCGCGTTGCCCGCCGTCCTCGGCGATCTCGCACAGGTCGTGCAGGCCGACGAGTTTCAGCTGATGGTGTTGTTCGAGCGCGTTGGGTGCACCGACCTTCTCCAGCAGCGCCTGGAGCGCTTCGAGCGGGAAGGTCAGCGGCTGCTCGGTGGTCGCCCGGCTGCGGCGTGACGACGCCCCGCGCGGCCGCGGCGGCGGCAGCAGGCTGAGCAGCGAACCGGCGGGGATCGCCAAGACCTCCTCGAGGACCCGGACCGCGGACAGCGAACTCTGCCGTTCCGGCTGACGTTTGCCCGATTGCCAGTAACTCAGCGCGGTCACGCTCACCGACGCGCCGCGCGCGAGGAGCCGGGCTTGGATACGGTCGAGACTCAGGCCGCTGGTGGCGATGGCCGATCGCAACGCGGTGGCGAACGCGGTACGCGGCTGGTCTTCATCGTCCGTGGTCACTCGGTCCGCCGCGCTCCCCGCCACCATATGCTGCCCGACCGCCCCCGTCTGCCGTTCCCTGACACCGCCCGGTTGGATAACAACACGAATAACTTTAACAGTCTGAGGTAACGCTTCAGGGGTGCCTTCTGCCAGGCGAAAACGACTTTCCGGACGAGCGTTGTTACGCCGTATGGCCTAGTACTGGTAACTGTGAATCATTGCCCGGCCACCAGCGCACCGGCTTGCATGGCTCTCAACAACGATCATCCTCCCGGGTGATCCGCACGGCGCGGCAGGAAGGGAACCAGTGAGCAAGTCCCGGAAGAACCTGAAGTCCCGAAAGACCCGTAGCGGCCTCGTGGCGGGAGTCGCCCTCGCCGGTGTGACCGCGGCGGTCGCCACGTTCGGCGCGGGTGCGGCCAACGCCGAGCAGCAGGGCGAGATCCGCGGCGCGGGTGCGGCCAACGCGGTCGGCGGCAGCTACATCGTCGTCCTCAAGCCCACTGCGGTCGGCCAGGGTGTGGCCGCGGCGAACGAGATCACCGCGAACGTGGCCGCCAAGGCGCAGGGCCTCACCGGTCAGTACGGCACCACGCTGTCCCGCACGTTCGGCTCGGCGCTGAACGGCTTTTCGATCAAGGCCGACGAGGCCGCCGCGAAGCGTCTCGCCGCCGACCCGCAGGTCGCGTACGTCGTCCAGAACAAGACGTTCAAGATCAGCGAGACTCAGGACAACCCGCCGTCGTGGGGCCTCGACCGCGTCGACCAGGCCGACCTGCCGCTCGACAACAAGTACACCTACCCGACGAAGGCCGACAACGTCACCGCCTACGTCATCGACACCGGTGTCCGCGGCTCGCACGCCACCTTCGGTGACCGTGCGACCGGCGGCAAGGACTTCGTCGACAACGACGACACCCCCAACGACGAGCACGGCCACGGCACGCACGTCGCCGGCACCATCGGCGGCACCGAGTACGGCCTGGCCAAGGGTGTCAAGATCGTCGGCGTCCGCGTGCTGGACGCCAACGGCAGCGGCACCACCGAAGGCGTCGTCGCCGGTGTCGACTGGGTCGCGGCGAACGCCAAGGGCCCGTCGGTCGCCAACATGAGCCTGGGTGGCGGCGCGGACGACGCCCTGGACGCGGCGGTCAAGGGAGCCATCGACAAGGGCGTGACCTTCGCGCTCGCGGCGGGCAACGAGTCCTCCGACGCCGGCACCACTTCGCCCGCCCGGGTGAAGGAGGCCATCACGGTGGCGGCCAGCGACAAGACCGACAAGCAGGCCAGCTTCTCGAACTACGGTTCGGTCGTGGACCTGTACGCGCCGGGTGTCGACATCACCTCGTCCTGGGCGACCGGTGACGACGCCAAGAACACCATCAGCGGTACCTCGATGGCCGCGCCGCACGTCGCCGGTGCCGCCGCGCTGTACCTCTCGGCGCACCCTGACGCCACCCCGGCCCAGGTCGCCGAAGGCCTGGTCGGTGCCGCCGCGGACGGCAAGATCAGCAACCCGACCGGCGGAACGGCGAACAAGCTGCTCCAGGTCAAGTAAGACCCTTTCGGACAGGCTGCCCCCGGCGTACTCCAGGCGCCGGGGGCAGCCCCTGTCCGAGGGGCTCCCAGACTTGTTACCAACGGGTAAGCTCCAGTCCATGGTCCTGCGGAAGAACATCCTGATCACCGGGGCGAGCTCCGGACTCGGCGAGGGAATGGCCAGGCAGTACGCCGCCAGAGGCCGCAACCTGGCGCTGGCCGCCCGCCGGGTCGACCGGCTCGAAGCGCTCGCCGCGGAACTCAAGAAGGCGTACCCCGGCGTCACCGTGGTCACCCGGAAGCTGGACGTGAACGACCACGACCAGGTCTTCGCCGTCTTCGAGGAGTTCCGCGAGGAGTTCGGCTCCCTAGACCGCGTGATCGTGAACGCGGGGCTCGGCAAGGGGCAGCGGATCGGCACCGGCCGGTTCGACGCCAACCGCGAAACCCTCCAGACGAACTTCCTCGCCGCGGCCGCCCAGATCGAGGCCGCCGTCGGCATTTTCCGCAAGCAGAAGAACGGCCACCTGGTGGTCGTGTCCTCCTTCCTCGCGCTTCGCGGTGTGCCCGGCAACGCCACCGCGTACGCCGCCTCGAAGGCGGGTATCTCGGCCTTCGCCGAGGGCACCCGGATCGAGCTGCTGAAGACGCCGATCAAGGTCACCACCCTGCATCCCGGGTTCATCGAATCGGAGATGAACGAAGACATCTCGAAGCTCCCGGGCGCCGTGAGAGCGGAGCCCGGCGCGCAGGCGCTGGTGAAGGCGATCGAATCCGAGACGGCGAAGGCGTTCGTGCCGACGTGGCCGTGGAGCGTGCTCTCGAAGCTCTTCCCGCTCGTCCCGGCGCCTTTGCTGAAGAAGTTCGGATGACGGTGGCCCCGGACAAGACCGTCGAGGTACGCGGTGAGGACTCGTTCGACCAGGCGGCGGTGCACACCTGGCTGGCCGGACGGGTGCCCGGGCTCGGCGACTCGCCGCCCGAGGTCCGCCAGTTCCCCGGCGGCGCCTCGAATCTGACGTACCTGCTGGCCTATCCGGATCGCGAGCTGATCCTGCGGCGACCACCCCTCGGGCACAAGGCCGCGTCCGCGCACGACATGCGCCGTGAATTCCGGGTCCAGCAGGGGTTGCGGCCCGTCTTCCCGTACGTGCCCGAGGTGCTCGCCTTCTGCGACGACGAATCCGTGCTCGGCGGCGACTTCTACGTGATGGAACGCCTCGAAGGCCTGATCCTGCGCGGAGATCTGCCCGCCGGTCTCGAGCTGCCGCCGGACGGTGCGCGCGAGCTGTGCGGCAAGGTCGTCGACCGGCTGGTCGAGCTGCACGCTGTCGACGTCGAGGCCGCCGGCCTGGCCGATCTCGGCAAGGGCGCCGGATATGTCGAGCGCCAGGTGCGCGGCTGGTCGGAGCGTTTCCTCAAGGCGCGCACGGAGAACGTCCCGGACTGCGCCGTGGTGATGGCGTGGCTGAAGGACAATCAGCCGTCCGAGGTCAAGATCTGCTTGATCCACAACGACTACCGGCTCGACAACCTGGTGCTCGACGACGATCTCGACATCGTCGGCGTACTCGACTGGGAGATGGCCACCCTCGGCGATCCGCTGATGGAACTGGGCAGCACCCTGGCGTACTGGGTGCAGGACGACGATGACGACGTCATGAAGCTCAGCCGCCGTCAGCCGACGCACGTGCCGGGGATGTACACGCGCGAGGAGTTCGTGCGGCGGTACGCGGAGCGCTCCGGCCTCGCAATCGGCGACTGGACGTTTTACGAGGTGTACGGCCTGTTCCGGCTCGCGGCGGTGATCCAGCAGATCTACTACCGGTTCCACGAAGGGCAGACGACCAACCCGGCGCTGAAGGATCTCTGGCAGTTCGTCGGGTACCTCGACGGGCGCTGCCGCCGGATCATCGGAGGAGGGCACGCGTAGATGGGTGCGATCTACCTGGTCCGGCACGGGCAGGCGTCGTTCGGCGCGGAGAACTACGACCAGCTCTCGCCGCGCGGCTTCGAACAGTCCACTGTGGTCGGTGAGGAGCTGTTGCGGCGGGGCGTCGAATTCACTCAGGCGCGAGCGGGTTCCCTCGCCCGTCAACGGGACACGGCCGCGACGGCGTTGAAGGTGCTCGGTTCCGGGATCGCCGTCACCGAGGACGAACGCTGGAACGAGTACGACCACGTCGACATCGCGAAGCACCACGCCGCTGGAGTTCAGCAGACCGACTCGCGGGCGTATCAGGCCGCTTTGGACGGTGCGCTGAACGCCTGGGTCTCAGCGGGAGCTTCCGGTCCGTGTGCCGAAACCTGGCCCCGGTTCCTGGAACGGGTCAAGGGCGCGCTCGCCGATGTCGTGGCGTCGCTGGGCAAGGGCGAACACGCCGTGGTCTTCAGCTCCGGCGGCGTGATCGCGACGGTCTGCGGCGTGCTCATGGGCACGCCGGAAGCGGGACTGCTGAAGCTGAACCGGGTCACCGTGAACGCGGGCATCACCAAACTGGTGTCCGGCCGCGGCGGGTTGACCTTGTTGTCGTTCAACGAACATCCGCATTTCGAGGCGGAAGCCGCGGAACTACTCACTTATCGCTAGGAGAAACGCGATGGCGTTCGGCGAGGTCACGGTCATCCCGGTCAACGGGCACGGTCCCGAGGACGTCGTGGTCGACGACCAGGGGCGGATCTACACCGGCGTCGACGACGGGCGGATCCTGCGCGTCACGCCGGACGGCAGGCGGATCGACGTCCTCGGCGACACCGGCGGGCGTCCGCTGGGGCTGGAGTTCTACGGCGAAGACCTCCTGATCTGCGACGCCAAGGCCGGTCTGCTCACCATGCCGCTCGCGGGCGGCCCCGTCACCACCTTGGCGACTTCGGCGGTGGGGCTCGACTTCGTGTTCTGCAACAACGCCGCCGTCGCCTCCGACGGCACGGTGTACTTCACCGATTCGTCGCGCCGCTTCGGCATCGAGAAATGGCGGGACGACCTGATCGAGCAGACCGGCGGCGGACGGCTCCTGCGGCGCACGCCGGACGGGAAGATCGAGCAGCTCGCCGACGGTTTCCAGTTCGCCAACGGTGTCGCGCTGCCGCCCGACGAGTCCTATGTGGCCGTTGCCGAGACCGGCGCCTGCCGGGTCGCGCGCGTGTGGCTCACCGGCGACAAGGCGGGCACGCGGGACTACCTCGTCGACGACCTGTGGGGATACCCCGACAACATCTCGACCGGCAGCGACGGGCTGATCTGGATCACCGTGGCGAGCCCGAAGGTTCCGGCGCTTTCCCTGGTGCAGAAGCTCCCCGCGCCGTTGCGGGCCGGAGTCCGGGCGCTGCCGACGGCCCTGCAACCCGCACCCGCGCGGGAATGCGGGGTGCGCGGCGTGACTCCGGACGGGAAGCAGGTCCACGAACTACGCGGGGAGATCGACGGGTTCCATGTGCTCGTCGGCGTCCGCGAGCGGGCCGGGACGCTTTACTTCGGCTCGCTGGAGGACAACGCGATCGCCGTGACGACGGTCTGACTCAGTCGAGACAGAACTCGTTGCCCTCCGGATCGTTCATCACGATGAAGCCGAGGCTCAACGGCTGCTCGGGCTCGAAGCGCTGAATCCGCTTCGCCCCCAATGCGACAAGCCTGTCGCACTCGGCTTCGAGCGCCGCCATGCGCTCGTCTCCCACGAGCCCGGGTGCGGCGCGGATGTCGAGGTGGACGCGGTTCTTCGCGATCTTGTCCTCCGGGACCTGCTGGAAGAAGATCCGCGGCCCTTCACCGTCGGGGTCTTCGAGGGCCGACCTGGTGTTGCGCTGATCCTCGGGCACGCCGACCCGCTCGAGGAACTCGGCCCACGCGTCCAGCGGGTCGGTGCCTTCGGGCACTTCCACCCCGGGAGGGCCGGGGTGGACGTAGCCCAGGGCGTCACGCCAGAAGGTCGACAGGGCTTGGGGGTCGAGGGCGTCGAAGCTGACCTGGAATTCGCGGCTCTTGCGGTTCATGGGACCACTCTGACATGCCTAGCGGACAGGATCGGTCCGCTATCTCTGGCACAGTGGGTGACATGGAGGACGAGCGCGGGACGACCGAACGGGTGCTCACCCTGCTCGGCCTCCTGCAGCAGCGCGCGGTGTGGACCGGCCCGGAACTGGGCGAACGGCTCGGCGTCACGCCGCGAACGATCCGGCGCGACGTCGAACGCCTGCGCGCGCTCGGGTATCCGGTGCAGGCCGGCAACGGCGTCGGCGGTGGATACCAGCTCGGGCCCGGCCACGACATGCCGCCGCTGCTGCTGGACGACGAAGAGGCGATCGCCACCGCGGTCTCACTGCTCGCCGGCGCGGGCAGCGGTGAGGCCACGCTCCGGGCGCTGACGAAACTCGACCGGGTGCTGCCGACCAGGCTGCGCCACGAGGTGAGCGCGCTGTCCGGTTCGGTGGTCGCCTTCGACGGAAGCCGCGCGCCGATCGACCCCGACGTACTGATGACCCTGGCCCGCGCTTGCCGCGACGAGGTCGAGGCGGGCTTCGCGTACTCGTCCTCCTCGGGTTCCGCGGTGCGGCGGGTCGAGCCGTATCGGCTGGTGGCTTCCGGGCGGCGCTGGTACCTGCTCGCCTACGACCTCGACCGGGACGACTGGCGCACCTTCCGCGTCGACCGGATGACCGAGGTTTCCGCGCGATCGTGGCGTTTTCGCCCGCGCCCGTCTCCCGACGCGGCGGCCTACGTGCAGGAGAACATCGCCAGCCGCGTCTACCGGCACCAGGCGCGATTCCTGGTGCACGCCCCCGCTCCGGTCGTGCGGGCGCAGATCCCGGCTTCGGCGGCCGTGGTACGGGAACGGGGCCGTTCGCGGTGCGAGGTGGTGAGCGGGGCCGGGGATCTCGACTTCCTGCTGATGCACGTGGTGGTGCTGGGGCACGCGTTCGAGGTGATCGAGCCGGTGGAGCTGGGGGAGCGGTGCCGGGTGCTGGCCGAACGGCTCTTGGGTGCGGCTGGTTCGGAGACCCCGCAATCAGCCGACTAATTGCGGGGGAAAGACTTCATCGCCCGGTCCACCGGGGCGAACGCCCGGCCGTCCACGCCGCGTAGAACTCCCCGTGGTCCTTCGCCGTCATCAGCAAAGCCTGCGTGATCGCCTCCAGCTCGATGGAACTCCCCAGGTCCATGTCCAGCTCCCGGGTCAACAGCACCTTCGTCGTCCCATACGCCAGAGCCGGGCCGTCGGCCAGGCGCCGAGCCAAAGCGGAAGCCTCGGCAGCCAGCTCAGCGTCGGGCACCACCTTCGAGGCCAGGCCGATCGCCTCCGCGCGGGTCGCGTCGATCTTGTCGCCCAGCATCAGCAATTCGGTCGCCCGGCCCAGGCCCACCAGCCGCGGCAGCAGGTACGCCGAGCCCATGTCCGCGCCGGCCAGGCCGACCTTCGTGAACAGGAAGGCGAACTTCGCCGAGGACGCCAGCAGCCGGAAGTCGCTCGCCAGCGCGATCACCGAACCCGCGCCCGCCGCGATGCCGTTCACTGCGGCGATCACCGGGAGGGGGCACTCCCGCAGCGCCTTCACCACCGCGCCGGTCATCCGCGTGAACTCCAGCAGCTCCGCGGACTCCATTTTCTGCAGCTCGCCGATGATCTCTTCGACGTCGCCGCCGGAGCAGAAGCCGCGGCCCCGGCCGGTGACGACCAGCACCCGGACGTCGCCGCGGTGCGGCAACTCGGCCAGCAGATCGCGCAGGTCCGCGTAGACCTCGAAGGTGAGCGCGTTCAGTTTTTCGGGGCGGTCCAAGGTGACCGTGGCGACGCCATCGTCCACGGTGAACTCGAAGTGCTCCCAGTCCGCCGTGATCGGCGGCGTGGCGCGGAACGGGCTCATGACTGGATCCCACCTCCATCGAGGACGAGTGTCTGTCCGTTGATCGCGGCGGCTTCGGGCGCCGCGAAGAAGGTCACCGCGTGGGCGACCTCGTCGGGTTCGAGCAGGCGGCCAAGGGGCGACGCGGCGGCCAGGGCGGCTTCCGCGCCGGCTTCGTCGCGGCCTGTCCGTTCCTGGATCCGGGCGACCGACGCGGCCGTCATGTCCGTGCGCACGAAGGCCGGGCAGACGGCGTTCGCGGTGACGCCGGTGCCCGCCAGTTCCGCGGCGGTGGCCCGCATCAGGCCGACGGCGGCGTGCTTCGACGCGGTGTACCCGGCCGTGTAGCGGTAGCCGATATGCGACGCCGTCGAGGCGACGGTGACGATCCGGCCGGTGTCGCGCGACCGCATACCGGGCAGAACCGCGCGTGTGCACAGGAAAGCACCGGTCGCGTTGACCTCGATCTGGGTGCGCCACTGCTCCAGCGACGTCTTCGCCAGCGGGGCGCTCGCCGAGATCCCGGCGTTGTTCACCAGCACGTCCACCGGGCCGAGGCCGTCGAAGTACCGCGCGACGGCGTCTTCGTCGGTGACGTCGCACTCGGCCCGGCCGGGGGCGTGCACCTTGTCCCCGGCGGCCCGGAACCGGGCGGCAATGGCCGCGCCGATCCCGCGGGTCCCGCCGGTGACGACGACGATCCTGCTCACTCTGCCTCCACCCGGCGCAACGCGCGCCGATCGAGTTTTCCGTTGGCGGTGCGGGGGAGTTCGGTCACGAACACCACCTCGCGCGGGTACTTGTGCTTCGCCAGGTGTGCCCGAGCGTGGTCTTTCAGTTCCTCGGCCGTGGCGGAAGCGCCCTCCGCCAGGACGACGCACGCCCGCGGGACGACCAGGCCGTCGACCGTGACACCCAGTACCGCGCAGTCGACGACCGCGGGATGACCGATGAGACAGTCTTCGATCTCGCTCGGCGCGACGAACACACCCGACACCTTCAGCAGGTCGTCGGCGCGGCCGTGGTGGTGGAAGTACCCGTCGCCGTCGCGGCTGAACAGGTCGCCCGTGCGCAGGGTGTCGCCGCGGAACGTCCGCGCGGTCTTCTCCGCGTCGCCGTGGTACTCGCGCGCGATGGTCGGGCCGGTCACCTCCAAGGTGCCGATCTCCCCATCCGGTAAGGGATCGCCGCTCTCGTCGAGAACGCGAGCGGTGTAACCGGGTACCTCGCGGCCGAGGCTGCCGACCCGCTGAGCGCCGGGCACGTTGGAGAGATAGATGTGGTACGCCTCCGACGAACCGATCCCGTCGATCACCGGGACACCGAACAGGTTGTCCCACTTGCGATGGAGCTCCGAAGGCAGTGCCTCGCCCGCCGACGTCGCGAGCCGCAGCGAGCTCATGTCCACGCCTGCCGCCGCAGGGTGGGCGATCATCGCGCTCATCATGGTCGGCACGTTGACCAGGATCGTCGGCCGGTAGCGTTCGATCAGGGAGAACAGCAGGTCGGCGGTACTGCGCTGCGGGAACACGATCCCGGAGGCGCCGACGCCGAACGGGAACAGCGCGGTCAGGTCGCGCGCGTAGCCGAAGAACAGCTTCGGCACGGCCAGCACGCGGTCGTCCTCGCGGAGGCCGAGCACGCCGAGCGCGTACCGGTCGAAGCTCTCCAGCGCGCTGCGCGCCGGGTGCACGCACGCCTTGGGGGAGCCGGTGCTCCCGGTGGTGAACTTCCAGATCGCGACGTCGTCCAGCGTGGTCGGCGCGGCCTCCAGTTCGGCTGACGCGGATGCGGCCAGCGCGTCGAACGAGTGCTCGCCGGGCTCCAGTGCGACATCGCCGACGACCAGCAGGTTCCGCGCCCCGGCTTCACGCAGCGCGGGCAACGTCGAGCCGTCCGCGATGACGACGGCGGCCTCGGTGTAGTCCAGGTAGTACGCGTAATCCTTGGGCTGGAGGAAGGAATAGACCTCGGCGGTGACCGCGCCGATCTTCTGCGCCGCGTACCAGACGGCCACGAACTCCACGCCGTCGTTCAGCGCCATCAGAACCCGCTGTCCACTTCGGACACCCAGGTCCCGCAGCACGTTCCCGGCCCGGTTCACCCGCGCCGCCAGAGCCGCGTAGGTGACTTCCTCGTCGCCGCACAGCAACGCCGTCCGCTCGCCGGGAAGGCGGTCGACGAAATGGGTCGCCAGATTGAAGGTCATACCAGTTCCCGGATCGCTTCGACCAGGATGTCGGTGAGCACCGAGAAGGTCTTCTCGCCCTCTTCGGCGGTCGCCTGGGCGGGAGTGCCGCAGTAGGCCTCGGTCATCCCGGCCGAGACGAAGTCCGTGACGCCGGTGCGTGCCAGGTCGACGTGGACCGGGGGCAGGTCGCGCTGGACGGCGGCGTCGACGAGGTCCGGCCGGTCGGCGAGCACCAGCGAGGTCTCGTACTGCCCGGCATGACATTCGCCGGAGCGGAACTCGTCGGTGAGCTGAGCGGAGTACCGGCGGCGGACCAGATCGACGAAGCCGACGCCCGCCGCCTCGGCCACGCGCCGCAGCACCACCAGATGCGCCGGTTCGAAATGGTTGTTGACCAGCAGGATCCGGGTGAGCCCCTGCTCGGTGAGCGCGCCGCAGATCTCGGTCAGCAGCGCGTACAGGGTCTCCTCGCCGATCGAGATGCCACCCGCGAACCCGGCGGCGAATCGCGTCACCCCGTACGGCACCTCGGGCAGGATCAGCACCCGGACCCCGGGATCACCCGCCAGCCGCGCGGCGGCGCGCTCGCACATCCCGCGTGAGATCAGGGGATCCGTGCCCAGCGGCGCGTGTGGTCCATGCGGCTCGACGGCGCCCACCGGCAGCAGTAGCACGGGAACGCGCTCGTCGGACGCGAGCGCGGCGACCTGAGGTGAGCTCAACTCCGCGAAGTACGTCACCCGAGTCAAGCTACACCGCAGCGGCCTGAGGTGTATAGAGTTGCTCGTATGCCCGAATCGGCCGCGCCCCACGGCGACCCAGGTCCCCAGGAACTGGTGATGACGCTGCTCGGCACCTACGTGTCGCCGCGCGAGAGCCGCCGTGTCTGGTCCGGCGGCCTGGTCGGCGTGCTCGCCGGGCTCGGCTTCTCCGACGGCGCCGCGCGGATCGCCCTGGCCAGGCTCGCCCGCCGTGATCTGCTCGCGAGACACAAGGCGGGCAGGCTCGTCCACTACTCGCTGACCCGCCGCACGATCGCGCTCCTGGAGGACGGCGACCGCCGGATCTTCTCGCTCGGCAGGCGCGAACGCGAGGTCGGGGAGTGGACCGTGCTGTGGCAGAGCATCCCGGAGAGCCGCCGCCAGGCCAGGGAACGTTTGGTGCGCCGCCTGCGCTTCCTCGGATTCGGGCCGGTCCAGGACGGCACCTGGATCGCCCCGCACGACCGTGAGGCCGAGGTGCTCGCCCTGCTGGCCGAGCTGGACGTCTCCGAACACGCCGGGCTGATGCTCGGGAAACCGTCGGCGAGCCTCGACGTCCGGCGCTTCGCCGCGAGGGCCTGGAACCTCGACGGCCTCGCCGCGCGGTACGACGCGTTCGTCCGGGATTTCGGCGGATACTCGGGCGACCTGCCTGACGCCGAGGCGTTCCGGGTCCGAACCTGGCTGACGCACACGTTCCGCGCCTTCCCGTCACTCGATCCGGAGCTCCCGGTCGGGCTGGTGCCCGCTCCGCCGAGCCGGGCGGCCGCGGTCGACCTGTTCCACGATCTCTATCACGCGCTGGCCCCGGCGGCGCAACGCCATTTCGACGAGGTGACGGAAAAGTGACAGGTGACCGGGAGAGGCTCTTGATCTTTTCGGGATCGCGCCGGCGGCGCGGTCAAGGTCGGCGCGATATCGATGGAGTGACAGAAAAATGAACGACACTCAGGCCGCATTGAGTTACACATCCTACCTTTCGCTGGACGAATTGCTGGACGCACAGCGTCCGCGGTCCGACGAACACGACGAATTGCTCTTCATCGTGATCCACCAAGTGTATGAACTTTGGTTCAAACAAGTTCTCCACGAGGCGCTTTACCTGCAGGAGCAACTCGAAGGGGGTAACACCGCTCACGCCGTCCGCACACTGAGGCGAATCCTGACTATCTTCAAGGTGGTGGTCGCGCAGATCGATGTGCTCGAGACGATGACTCCGAGCCAGTTCACCAGTTTCCGTGCGCGACTCGACGCTTCGAGCGGGTTCCAGTCGGCCCAGTTCCGCGTTCTGGAGGCCGTCCTCGGCCGCCGGGACGAGCGGGTGTTCGCGCACTA
This sequence comes from Amycolatopsis sp. NPDC043889, assembly GCF_056435645.1. Taxonomy (NCBI): domain Bacteria; kingdom Bacillati; phylum Actinomycetota; class Actinomycetes; order Pseudonocardiales; family Pseudonocardiaceae; genus Amycolatopsis; species Amycolatopsis sp. NPDC043889. The sequence continues at coordinate 62,573 of NZ_JBWKEC010000008.1, read as the reverse complement.
CCCCGAAGGAGGTGACCAGCGTGCCCAGATCGCGGACGCGATGTCACGGCCGTCGCTCTTCGACTCCTTCGTCACCTACCTCGCGGTGAAGGGGTACGACGTCCCGACCGGGCGCGATGTCACCAAGCCACTCGAACCCTCTCCGGCGCTCCAAGAAATTCTGTTGCGGGTCTACCGCGACGACACCGGGCCGTCCGTCGTGGCGGAGCACCTGGTCGATCTGGACGAAGGGATGCAGGAGTGGCGGTATCGGCACGTGAAGATGGTCGAGCGGACCATTGGAGACAAGACCGGGACGGGGGGTTCGTCGGGAGCGCACTATCTGCGTACGACGCTTTTCTCCCCGATGTTCCCGGATCTCTGGGCTGTGCGGAGCAGGCTTTGACGAACCTCGACGAACTCCGCCGCGACCCCAACGCGCTCGCGGCGCACTACACGGAATTCGGTGTGGCGGACCGGATGCTGTTGACCGGGCACTCGCACCAGGCCTGGCCGGACGTCGCGCGCGAAGGCCTTCTCGAAGCCTTCGCCGACGCCGCCGAAGAGGTCGACACCAAGTGGGCGCGGGCCTTCGCCAAGGCGGACGAGATGCGGGCCGGGTTCCGGGCGCTGCTCGGTGACCCGCACGGCGATATCGCGCTCGGCGCCAGCACCCACGATCTGGTGATCCGGTTCCTCTCGGCGATGGACCTGCCGCGCCGTCCGCGGCTGGTCACCACCGACGGCGAGTTCCACACGCTTCGCCGTCAGCTGGGCAGGCTGGCCGAGGAAGGGGTCGAGGTGGTCCGCGTCCCGGCGGCGCCGGTCGGCACGCTGGCCGAACGCGTCGCGGCCGAGGTCACCGAAGACACCGCCGCCGTGCTCGTCTCGGCGGTGCTGTTCGAGACCTCCCGCCTTGTGCCGGGTCTCGCGCATCTCGCCGACGTCTGCCTTTCGAAGTCGGTGAACCTCGTCGTCGACGCCTACCACGCGCTCGGCGTCGTCCCGTTCTCGCTGCACGACCTCGGGCTCACCAACGCCTGGGTCCTCGGCGGCGGCTACAAGTACCTCCAGCTCGGCGAGGGCAACTGCTTCCTGCGGATGCCCGCGCACGCGCAGGAACTGCGGCCGGTCGTCACCGGCTGGTACGCCGAATTCGGCGCGCTCGCGGACGAGCGCCGGCCCGGCCAGACCGCCTACGCCTCCGGATCGGACAGGTTCGCCGGAGCGACCTACGACCCGACGAGCCACTACCGGGGCGCCCGCGTCTTCCGGTTCTTCGCCGAGCACGGGCTCACACCCGAGTTCCTGAGGGAGGTGTCGCGGCACCAGGTGGGCTACCTCGCCGAGGGCTTCGACAAGCTGGGGCTGCCCGAGGACGTCATCACCCGTGACCGGGAGACGCCGCTGGACCGGATCGGCGGATTCCTTTCGCTGAAATGCGCCGACGCCGGCGCGCTGCGGGCCGCCCTCGGCGAACGCGGCGTCCGGACCGACAGCCGCGGCGCGTACCTGAGGTTCGGGCCGGCACCGTATCTGTCCGACCGGCAGCTCGACTCCGCGCTCCACGTCCTGAAAGAGGTCGTCGACGGCTGAGACAGCTCGCCCCGGCTTGGCGAACGGACCGGGGCGATCTAGGTTTGCGATGTGGCACCGTCGCCGCCGGACGACCTTCGTCGGGGACTGTGCCTTGTTGCAGGAACTTCGCACGTGAGCCACAAGCAGCGTGCACTCCAGGACAAGGAGTCACCACAGTGACCGAAGTGTTCGGCCAGGGAACGGGCCATGAACAGGTCGTCTTCTGCCAGGACCAGGCCACCGGCCTGAAGGCCATCATCGGGGTCTACTCGACGGCGCTCGGGCCGTCACTGGGCGGGACCCGCTTCTACCCCTACGAATCCGAAGACGCCGCCCTCGCGGACGTCCTCGCGCTGTCGAAGGGGATGGCCTACAAGAACGCGCTCGCCGGGCTCGACCTCGGCGGCGGCAAAGCCGTCATCATCGGCGACCCCCAGAAGCACAAGACCGAAGCGCTGCTTCGCGCCTTCGGCCGGTTCGTCCAGTCGCTGGGCGGCCGCTACATCACCGCCTGCGACGTGGGCACCTACGTGCAGGACATGGACATCGTCGCCCGCGAATCGGAGTTCGTCACGGGCCGCTCGCCGGAGAACGGCGGCGCCGGCGACTCCTCGGTGCTCACCGCTTTCGGTACCTACCAGGGAATGCGTGCCTCCGCGGACGCCGTCTGGGGCGTTCCGGACCTCGCGGGCCGCAAGGTCGGCGTCGCCGGGGTCGGCAAGGTCGGGCACATCCTCGTCGGGCACCTGATCGAGGCAGGCGCGCAGGTGGTCATCACCGACGTCTCGCCCGCGGCGATCGAGCGCACCCGCGCGGCGTACCCCGGCGTCGAGGTCGTCGCCGACATAGACACGCTGATCCGCACCGAGCTCGACGTTTTCGCGCCATGCGCGCTGGGCGGGGTGCTCACCGACGAGACCGTCGGTGTGCTGCGGTCCAAGATCGTCTGCGGCGCGGCCAACAACCAGCTCGCACACCCGGGCGTCGGCAAGCAGCTCGACGACCGCGGCATCCTCTTCGCGCCGGACTACCTGGTCAACGCGGGTGGCGTGATCCAGGTCGACGACGAGCGGCACGGTTTCGACTTCGCGCGCGCCAAGCGCAAGACGACGGCCATCTTCGACACCACCAAGGCGGTGTTCGCGCTGGCCAAGGCCGACGGTGTGCCGCCGTCGACGGCGGCCGACCGGCTGGCCGAGCGCCGGATGGCCGAGGTCGGCGGACTGCGGTCGATCCTGACGGTGTAGCTCTCGCGTCCGGTAACGCCATGAAAGGTCCTTTCCTTGCAAATTTCGCAAGGAAAGGACCTTTCATGGCACTTGCCGTGGGTCGGCAGGGTGCGAGAACTCAGCCGCTCTTGCGACGGAAGGTGCGCTTGTTCGCGGCCGGACCGTGCGCGTGCAGGTTCTTCCCGCCGCCGTTCTCGTGCGCCGAGCCCGAGCGGGCCTGGGCCTGCTTGCGCTCCAGGGCCTCGCGGAACTTGCGCTTGGTGTCGTCCTCTTCGCCATCCGCTGGGGACGGTGCCGGTTCAGTCATTGCTACCTCCGAGGTGACGACATGTGACGTTCTCACCCTGTCAGGAACCGACCGGCTTGGCGAGTCGATTTACGTCACCTGGGCGGCGTGGGCAGCTGGACCGGGCCGCCGAAGCGGACCCGGTCGCGCAGCAGCGGCCGCCAGCAGTGGTCGCACAGCAGGATCGGCTTCAGCCGGTTACCGCAGTCCACGTGGTCGAGCGTGATGTCCGGCTCCTGACCCGGGACCTCGAAACCCCGCGACCACTCGGCGATGAAGGCCAGCGCGGGGAAGAACGCGAGCCCTTTCGCCGTCAGCCGGTAGTCGTGCGCGTCGGTGCGGGTCTTCGCGGTCCCGGTCCGCAGTACGCCGACGTCCACGAGCTTCGACAGCCGTCCCGAAAGCACGCTCGGTCCGATGCCGAGTTCGCGTTCGAACTCCGAGAAGTGCCGAGCCCCGAGCAGCGCGCTCACCACGAGCCCGGTCGACCACCGGTCTCCGAGGAGCTCCATGGTGTCGGGGAAGAACATCAGCGGATCGCCCGCGAGGGATTCGGCGTCCTTGCGGCGAAAGCGTTTCGACGCCGTCGCTTCGACGACGCCGGTGTCGTCGAGCCGTCGCGCGCGGACGTCGCGGGCGTCGACCCGCCGTTCGCAGGAGGCGCAGCCGAGCGGCGCCGAAGTGGCCAGCTCGCAGTCGAGGTGGATCAGCGTCGGCAGCACGGCGCGCCGTCCCTCGACCCATTCCCGTTCCCAGGCCCAGATCGAGATCAGCAGCGGCCACAGGTCGAGGCCGCGTTCGGTGAGCCGGTACTCGTGCCGCGTGCGGCGCGCGTCCCGGTACGGCGTGCGGACGAGCACGCCCGCCTCGACCATCGCGCGCAGCCGCCCGGACAACGCGGTGGGGGAGATACCGAGCCGCAGCCGGAGTTCCTCGTAGCGGCGGAACCGCAGGAAGAGGCTCTGCAGGATCAGCAGGGTCCACTGGTCCCCGAGCAGTTCGAGCGCGTGGCGCAGTGGATCGCCCGCCGGCCGGACGCGCTGCGCCGTCGCCTCTGTCACGTGGTTCCTTCCGAGGGGGTGTCGCTGTCAGCGTACTACTGACTACAGCAGTAGAAGCCTATTGACACCTGACTACAGCAATCGTAGTGTCTCGGCCATGGCCAGTACCTCCGAACAGCCGGTGCTGGTGGCAGCCGCCGCCGGCGAAGCCGAGGTCAACCCGTATCTGATGGGCGTCTACGCCCCGGTCGGGGAAGAGATCGACGCGAGCGATCTCGAGGTCATCGGCGAGATCCCCGCGGATCTGAACGGCGTGTACCTGCGCAACGGGCCCAACCCCCGGTTCAAGCCCGAAGGGCGCTACCACTGGTTCGACGGCGACGGCATGATCCACGCCGTCCACCTGGAGAACGGCAAGGCCCGCTACCGCAACCGCTGGATCCGCACCAAGGCCTTCGAGGCCGAATCCGCGGCGGGCAGGGCGCTCTGGAAGGGCGTCATGGAATCGCCCAAGGGCAACCCGTTCGGCAACACGCACGGCCTGAACGTCAAGGACAGCGCCAATACCGACCTGATCTTCCATCGCGGCAAGGTGCTCTCCACCTGGTACCTGTGCGGCACGCCGTACGCGGTCGACCCGCTGTCGCTGGAGACGCTGGGCGCGGAGGACTTCCTCGGCACACTGGCCGGCGACATGATGGCGCATCCGAAGGTCGACGAGCGCACCGGCGAGATGTTCTGGTTCGACTACGGGCCGCGGCCGCCGTACCTGCGTTACGGCGTGATCAGCGCGGACGGCAAGGTCGCGAGCACGACCGAGATCGAACTTCCCGGCCCGCGCCTGCCGCATGACATGGCGATCACCGAGAACTACGCGATCCTGATGGACTTGCCGCTGGTCCAGGACATGGAGGCGGCTCGTAACGGACGGCACAAGCTGCTCTTCGACCGTTCACTGCCGAGCCGGTTCGGGGTGCTTCCTCGCTACGGTAACGGTAGCCAGATCCGCTGGTTCGAAGCCAGCCCCTGCTACATCTACCACGTCGTCAATTCCTGGGAGCAAGGCGAGGAAATCGTCCTCGACGTCTGCCGCGTGCAGCGGCCGCATGATCAATTGGCCACCCCGGCAGCCGACGCGCACACCCCGCTCGCCAAGATGCTGTCGTACCTGCGGCTGGACGCTTCGCTGCACCGCTACCGGTTCAACCTGCGGACCGGGCAGTGCCTGGAGAACCAGCTCGACGACGACAACACCGAATTTCCGTCCGTCGACTCGAGGGTGGTCGGCGGCCGGAATCGCTTCTCCTACGCGGTGCACATCTCGCCGGATTCGACGCTCAAGTTCGACGGCTTGGTGTGCTACGACAATCGTGCCGACGTCAAGACGGAACACCGTTTCGGTCCTGGCCGGTGGGGCAGTGAGGCGCCGTTCGCACCTCGCGACGGAGCGGCCGCCGATTCCGACGACGGCTATCTGGTGACCTTCGTCCAGGACGAGCGTGAGGGTCGCTCGGAGCTGGACGTCTTCGACGCCGCCGATCTCGCTGCCGGACCCGTGGCCAGGGTCCTGTTGCCCCAGCGTGTCCCGCTCGGTTTTCACGCTACCTGGGTCCGGGCGGACCAGCTGGAACCTTCCCGTACCCGATGATCCCCTTCGTGCCCGCCCACCGGAGGGGTGTGGGCAGGCGCAGGGCCGGAAAGCCGCGTCCGAGTCGCCCCTTCCAGGGGGTGGGGCGACTCGGGCATGGTGGCCGCCAGGCGACGCCGTACCACTCCGGCGAGTGAGCCGATCGCGGTCGCGGCGGCGAAGACGACCGCGGCGACGCCGGTCTCGGCGGTGAACTGGAGCGCGCCCAGCGTTCCGACGGTGAATCCCGAATGGACACCCCAAGCGATCACCGCCGTCCCGGCGGTCGCGGTCGCGCTCGTCGCGATACCGGTGACGAGTACGACCAAACTCAAAGCCGGCAAGGAAAAGACGTGATGTCGCGCCGAACCGAGGAGCCCGGCCGCCGACGCCGCGGCGACGACGGCGACACATCCGAACGGGAAGCCGAAACACTCGGTTTTCCTCATCCGTCCAGGGAACACCGCGTCACCGGACGGGTCGCGGGCGTGAACGGCTTCCCTACGTCTCCGCCGGGATTCTTGACGGGATCCTGACCCTCAGGCCTTACGCGCGTGCGCGACGATCGCGTCGGCGATCGCGGGCCACAGCTGCCGCGGCAGTTCGTGCCCCATCCCGGGGAGCAGCAGCAGTTCGGCGTCCGGGATCGCTTCCGCGGTCGCCTTCCCGCCGCTGACGTTGATCAGCGGATCGCTCTCGCCGTGGACGACCAGCGTCGGGACCCGGACCTCGCGCAGTTTCGCCGTGCGGTCACCCGAAGCGACGATGGCGGCGGCCTGCCGCAACGCGCCCGCGGGGTGATTCGCCCGGTCGTAGTTCCGGGTGGCCTTCATCCGCAGGAATTCCTCGTCGGACGGGTGACCGGGCGAACCGACGAGCTTGAACCACTCGACACCGTCTTCGATCGCCCGCTCCCGGGTGGCCGCCGGCGGCCGCGTCAGCCCGGCGAGCGCGGCGGGCTCGGGATGCCCGACCGAGGGATCCCCGGTGGTCGACATGATCGACGTGAGGCTGAGCAGTCGCTCCGGCGAGTCGATCGCGAGCTGCTGCACGATCATCCCGCCCATCGACGCGCCGACGACGTGCGCGCGGCCGAACCCGAGCGCGTCGAACAGCCCGGTGACGTCGGCGGCGAGATCCGACAGCAGGTACGGCGCGGAGGTCTGGTCGCCCGCGGCGAGCGCGGCCAGATCCGGCGCGGGGAGATCGTCCAGATAGGACGAAAGGCCGACGTCGCGGTTGTCGAACCGGACGACGTGGAACCCGTCGTCGGCGAGCAGCTCGCAGAAGCCAACCTCCCACGTCACCATCTGGGCCCCGAGTCCCATCACCAGTACCAGCGGCGGATCCGCGGGGGAGCCGAAGGTGTCGTACTCGAGTTCGAGGCCGTTCACACGCGCGCGGGGCATGGCACGATCCTGCCGGAAGCCCCCGCCGTACGACCAGACGAATGCGGATACGGTAGCCCGCATGCCGACTTTCCCCGAAGACGCGGGTTCGCGCCCCAGGTCCCGTGCGGCTTCCGGACGGCCGGCCGTCACCAGGGACCGGATCGTCGACGCCGCGCTGGAGCTGTCGGCCGAGTCGGGCCTGGAGAACTGGACGCTGCGGCAGCTCGCGGCCGCCGTCGACGCCTACCCCGCGGTCGTCTACCACCACGTGGGCGACCGGGACACCGTCGTCGTCGCGGTGCTGGACCGGGTGGTCGGCGAGCTGACCCTGCCCGACGAGACTCTGCCGTGGCGGGAATGGTTCGACGAGTTCCTGCCGACGGTGCGGAGGGTGCTGCGCCGCTATCCCGGTTCGGCGCGGCGGCTGGCCCTGTTCGGGCCGTCGGTCGCCGCCGCCGTGCCGACCATGAACGCCGGCATCGGCCGTCTCCTCGCGGCGGGCTTCGGCACCGAGTCGCCGTTCGCGTACAACCTGCTGCTCGCCACCGCGTGCCAGTTCGTCGCGATGGAGGACGACCGCGAGAGCGCGATGGCGCTCCAGCTCGACCGCTGCGAGGGCTACGCGTCGTACCGCACGCGCGAGGACCTGCCGGGGATGGCGGCGCTGGGCGAGTCGGTTTCGGCGCTGGTCGCGGACCCTGACCTCGCCGCCGGTTACTACGAGCGTCTTTACGACTACGCCGTGCAGCGCTGTCTCGACGGATTGGAACTCAGGCTCACCCAGTTGAACGCTCTCAGAAGTTTGACAGAGCCGTGACAGGGAATCGGCGTAGTGTGGAGGAATACCGGTGCTCGTCACCGGTCCCGAAGCCCCTGGCACCCACCTCCCCCTCGAGGTGCCGGGGGCTTCTCCCTGAGCGATGGCACCGGTGGCGTATCGGCCGGAGTGGTGTCTCAGGTACCTGCCGCAGCATGTGGCGGGAGTTGGTTGCAGGTCCGTGAAGGCCTCCTTGCCTACCCTGAGGGTAGGGAAGGAGGCCTTCACGGACTGTGCGATCGCCATCCGCGGCCCCAGCGACACCATCAGCCCCAGCAGTCACAGCGGCGGCGCGTGAAGGACCCCTTCCCCTCAAGTAGCTGGAGGGGCCTTCATGTACGCACGGCTCCAGTCGCGGGGATAGCCACTCACGATTACCCCAGCCGGCGCCTCAGCCTCGCTGGATCTCGGGGAAGACCTCGCCGACCAGCGTGACCAGTGACTTGCTGAGCAACGTGTGCACCTGCGCGCGATCGAGCGAGCCGCGTACGAGCCATTCGCGGCCCGCCGCCTTGACCATCCCGCCGAACGCGCGGACCAGCGCGTTCAGCTCCTGCCCGTGTTCGCTCTCGCGGGAGAGCCCGACCGCTTCGAGCACCCGGTCCGCCGATTCGCGATCGGCCTCCTCCAGGATCCGTTCGACTTCGAGGTCGCGGCCGATGCCCTCCGGCGCGATCGCGGCCAGCCACATCTTCTCCTGGCTGGTGACCATGTCCAGGAACCAGTCGATCGCGACGTCGGCCCGCAGTTCGAGCGGCCCTTCCGGCAGGATCTCGACGGCGAGCCGCGGCACGGTCAGTGCCCGCCGGATGATCTCCAGATAGAGCTCGCGTTTGGTACCGAAGTAGTGGTTGATCAGCCCCCTGGCGACCCCGGCCTCCGCCGCGATGTCCGAAGTGGACACTTCCGAGTACGGGCGGTCGGAGAAAAGGCGGGCCGCGCAGGCGAAGATCTGCTCCTTGCGTTCGTCCGGTTCCAGTCTCCGCCATCTCGGCGCCGGCTCGGTGGTCATGTGGTCAATCTTCCCACGATCGATTCAGCGGGGCCGGGCAGCGGCCGAATCCCTTTTCGCCGCCGAAAGGCGCTGTGACATCCAAAAGCAAAGTGTCAGTTAATCCGGCGTGTACCGTCTGTTGGCCCGCTGGTCTTTACCGTCTTCATTCAGGTGGCATGCCGTGCGCGCTGTCGGGGCGCGTTTGCCTCCTACCGGCCCGGCCTGGCGAGTAACCCCCCCTAGCTCGCCAGGCCCGGGCCTTCTTCTTGCGGTGAGGGACGTTCGGCGGGCAGAAGCAGCGTGAACGTCGTCGGCGACGGGCTGGTCAGCCGCAACCGCCCGCCCTCCGCCTCGGCCAGGCTCCGCGCCAGCCGCAGCCCGATCCCGTTGCCTTCGTGTTCCTCGGTCCGGTCGGCGGTCGCGAACGGATCGCGACCGTCCGGGATGGCGCCCTCGTCGCTCACGTCGATGGCCAGCGCGTCCCCGGCGTCGCGCGCGAGGACGGAGACCGTGCCGCGCCCGTGGGTCGCCGCGTTGTCCAGAAGCACGGCGAGCACCTGCCGCACCGCCGCGTCCGCCGCCCGCGCCGGGAGGGCCTCTCGTCCGCTGATGCGCAGCGCCCTGCCACGTCCGGCGAGCAGGCCGTGCCAGGTCTGCCGGACCTCTTCGAAGAGTTTGCCCAGGTCGAGCCGCGCTCGCGGGGCCCTGGTCTGCTTGGCCAGCGCCAGCAGGTCGTCGATGGTGCGCTCCAGGCGGTCGGCCGAGGCGATGCCGTCGCGGATCGTCGCGTAGGGGTCGCGATCGGGGCTCTCCAAGGCCGCCTCGAGCTGCAGGCGCAGGCCGGTCAGCGGCGTCCGCAGCTGGTGGGAGGCGTCGGAGGAGAAGGTCCGCTCGCGTTCCAGCGTCTCGCCGATCCGCTCGGACGTGACGTCGAGCGCTTCGGCGACCTGATCGATCTCGCGGACCCCCGTCCGGCGGGCGCGGACGGTGAAGTCGCCCTCGCCGAGGCGTTCGGCGGTGGCGGCCAGTTCCTCCAGCGGGCGCGCCAGCCGGGTGGCGATCCGGCGCCCGATCAGCCAGCTGGCCCCGATCGCGAGCCCGGCGAGCACGATCATCTTGAGCCAGGTCAGCCGGATCTGGGCGTCCAGTTCGGACCGGGGGTGGGCGGCGCGGACCACGCCGACCAGCGACTGTCCGCTGAGCACCGGGACGGCCAGGACGACCTCGTCTTCGCGGGTCCCGGTCGCCATGTCGGTGTAGTGCGCTTCGCGGACGTATCGGTCTTCGCTGGCCGGGCCGTTTCCTGCCAGGAGCCTGCCGGTCGGGGTGTAGACCGCGACCCTGATCCCGCGGATGCGGTCCTTGTCCGGTTTGACCGGCCGGAGTTCCGGGACCCGGCCGTTGGCGAGATCGCCGGTCACGTCGAGCACGACCGTGTCGGCGACCCGTTCGAGGTCGTGGGTCGAGTTGCCCTCGTGGAACCTGGCGACCGCGACGGCCAGCGGTGCCCCGAACAGGGTGATCGCCAGCACCGCGGCCAGCACGGTGAGAGTGACGATCCGGCGGCGCACGGACAGAGTGTGGCCGACGAGCGTGAGGATCACCCACCCGACGCGATATTTTGCCGTCCGTTGACCTGAGATCAAGGCGATGTTGACCCCGTTCGCCTTACCTTGGGGCCATGCGCCGACGTGCCGCCGTCATGGCAGGCCCGGGGCCCGGATCCGTCCCCCTCGTCCGGTTCGCCGTCCCGGGCGAGTGTGTGGCCGTGCTGCCCGCCGGAAGCGGTGACGCCCCCGGCGGAACTTCTGGTGTCGGCATGCTGCTCAGACGCGGCAACCTCTTCGATCACCTCACCGTCGCACGGAACGTCGTGCTGGCGGGACGGCTGGCCGGCCGCTCTCTCCGCGCTGCGGACGACCTGCTCGACCTGGTCGGCCTGGCCGGACGCGGTGACGACTACCCTGGCACGCTGTCGGCGCTGGAAAGCGCGCGTGCCGGAGTCGCCGTCGTGCTGGCCGGAGCCCCTGAGACGGTCCTCGCCGACGAGCCGGCCGGTGAACTCGACGGGCTCGCCGCACTCGAACTGATGGATCTGCTGTGCGCCGTCGCGGCCCGCGGGACGGCCGTCGTCGTGGCGACCCGCGACCCCGAGATCGCGGCGGCCGCGCACCGGATCGTGAGAGTGGCGTGACGGCACCACTGGTCCGCACCGACGAGCTGGCGCACACCTATGGTTCCGGGCTGACCGCCGTGGTCGCCGTGCACGGCGTCACCTGCGAGATCTGCGCGGAGACTCGCGCGGTGGTGACCGGCAGGGCCGGTGCCGGGAAGACCACGCTGCTGCATCTGCTCGCCGGGATGAAGAAACCGACGGCGGGCACCGTCGACTGGCCCGCCTTCGAGCCGTCGCCGCCGGGCCCAGACCTGGTCGGGCTGATGCTGCAGGACGGCGGGCTGCTGCGCGATCTCGACGTCCGGCTCAACGTCGCCCTGCCGCTGGTGCTCGCCGGCCGGACCGGCACCGCGGTCCGCGACGCCGTCGACGGCGCGCTGGAGCTGGTGGGCCTGGCGGGCTTCGCCAAGAAGGCCCCCCGCGACCTGACCGGTGAGCAGATCCGGCTGGCCGTCCTGGCCAGGGCGCTCGCGCCCGCGCCGAAACTGATCCTCGCCGACGACCCGGCGGGCTGGCTCGACCAGCGCGAGGGGGAGCGGCTCCTCGGCAGGCTCCTGGGGGCCGCGGACCGGCTGGGCGCCGGACTGCTGGTGGCCACCGCCGAAGAGGCCCCGGCCGGGCTGTTCGGCGAGCGCTGGGGGATGGTCGACGGGAAGCTGGTGCGGGACCGGTGATCGCGGCGATGGCGTTGTGGGTCGGCGGGATCGCGCGCGTGCGCCCCGCCAGGCTCGGTGTCCCCGCGGCCGGGGTCGCGATCGTGACCACACTGCTCGCGGTGCACGACTGGGCCTGGACCCCGGCACCGCGCTGGATACCCGCGATGGTGCTCGTGGTACTGCTGGCCACCCCCTCGGCGCGGGTGCTGCGGGCGGATCAGGACCTGCTGCGCGCCCGCGGCGCCACCGGCGGGCAGGTATTCGGACTGGCCGCCGCCGAAGCCGCGGCGGCGGGGCTCGCCGGCGGCGTGACCGGGGTGACCCTGTCCCTGGCCTGTGGCTTCTCGGCCGGCACCGGCATAGCGGTCGTCCGGGAAATCGTTCTCTTGCTGGTCGCCGGGCTGCTCGTCGCGGCACTCGCCATCCTGCCCCCGGTGCTGCGCGAGTGGTACTTCGTCCCGGCCGACGGCGGACCGCCCTGGTGGTCGCCCTACGGCATCGACCTCATCCTGCTCGCGCTCGCCTTCGTCTGGCCGCTGTTCGGCTGGGCGGGCGGCACGATGCTGTTGTGGCGGTTGGTGGAGCTGGGTCTGCGCAAGGGGAAGCGGGCGATCGGCGGGATACTCCGGCCGCTCGTTTCGGGGCTCGCGGGCGTGATCGCGCTGTCCATTTCGTGGCGGAGCGCGCTCCTGGCGCGATCGGTGGTGCTGGTCGCGCTGGCGGTGGCGTTCGCCATCTCGACCGCCCTCACCAAGGACGGCTGCGGCGAGGCCGAGGTGGATCTGATCGCGTCCCTGATCCTCGCGGCCGCCGCGGCGGGCCCCTCGTTCGGGGCGGCGCTCAACGAACGTCGCCGCGATCTGCTGATCGTGAGCACGCTCGGCGGGAAACGCCGCCAGGTGGCGGCGTTCATCGCGGGCGACGCGCTGGTGGTCGGCGGCGGTGGCCTGATCGCCGGGCACCTGCTGGGCGTGCTGTTCGTGTTCCTCGCGCAGGTGGAGAGATCACCTTCGCCGCACGGGTACTTCGGGTTGCTGGCGGTGGTGGTGATCGTGTCGTGTGTGGCGGCGTCGGCGCGGATCGCGCAGCTGGCCGCCCGGGACGAGGTCTCCGACCTGCGCGACTACTAGCCGCACTCGCGTGCTCCAACTCCGCACACACGTGTTTGAAGACCGCACTCGCGTGCTTGGAGACCGCACTCATGAGTGCGGTCTCCAAACACGCGAGATCCGGGTTCAAGCACGCGAGATCCGGGCTTGAGCACGCGAGTGCGGTGTTCGCGCTCGGATCCCTAGCCCTCGAAGGGCTGTTCGAGACGGTAGCCGTGGCCGCGCAGCGTCGAAATCCTCGGCGCCTGCTCGGGGGTGGGCGCCGACTCGGTCAGCTTCCGGCGCAGCGCGGCGATGTGGACGTCGAGGGTCTTCGTCGAGCCGTACCAGTGCGCGTCCCACACCTCCGACATCAGCGTGTCCCGGCTGACCGCGACGCCCGGCTGCTCGGCCAACCGGGCGAGCAGGTCGAACTCCTTGGCCCGCAACGAGATCTCCCGTCCGCCGACGCTGACCCGCCGTCCGGCGGTGTCCACCCGCAGATGGCCGATGGCGATCGCGGGCCTGCTCTCCGGCGGAGCCGTCCCGCGCCGCAGATGTGCCCGGACCCTGGCGAGCAGCTCGCCGAGCCGGATGGGTTTGGTGAGGTAGTCGTCGGCGCCGGCCTCCAGGCCGACGACGACGTCCATCTCCTCCTGCCGCGCGGTCAGGATGACCAGGACGGCGCCGGGAAGCTCCGCCCTCAGCCGACGGCAGACCTCGACCCCGTCCAGATCCGGCAGGCCGAGATCGAGCAGGACGAAGTCGATGCCGCCGTCCGCCGCGGCCGCGAGCGCGGTGCGGCCGTCCCGCTGCCAGGAAACCTCGTAGCCGTGCAGGCGGAGAGTCGATTCGAGGACACCGCCGATCGCGTCGTCGTCTTCCACCACCAGCAGTTTCGGCATGCGGGGGAGCTTAACCGTTGAACACTGTTCTTTTCGGGTATGACGTTAGGAACACCACGCATTCCGTAACGGGGCGCTAACGGTTCCTTCGATATGTCCATAAAGGACAGAGCGCGGCCGCGACGAGGCACAGCCAGGCGAACACGTCACCGACACGGCTGTACACGGTCTGTGTTCTCGGCTGCACCGGCAGATCGGCGACGAGCGTCTGCTGATCCGTGCGGTAGTAGTCGGCGTGCCCGAGTACCCGGCCCTGGCTGTCCACAGCTGTGGAATTCCCGTGGGTGGAGTGCCGGAAGAGGGAGTAACCGTTTTCCACCGCGCGGAAGCCCGCCTTCTCAGCGTGCAACGAGCCGAAACCCGGCCAGTCGTTGGCGGGGACGAGCATCAGCGAGGTCCCCTTGTCCGCGGCTTGGCGCATCAGGCCGGGAAAGTCGGCGTCGTAACAGATCACCGCCGCGAGCCGTCCGTACGGCGAATCCGAGGTCGGGACGTTCCCCGGGCCAGGGGGCATCGGCTCCATCGGCGTCGGATGCGTCTTGTCGTAGGTCCACAGCACCTCGCCGGACGGCCCGACGAGCACGGCCACGTTGCGGATGTAGGGAGCCTGCGACGTGTAGAGCGCGTACGCGAGCCCGACGTGGATACCGGCTTGTTTCGCTTGGTCGCCGACCCGCTTCAGCAGCGCCGCCTGATCCCGTTCCAGGACGCGAGCATGAGTTTCCGGCCAGAGCACGATCTTCGCCCCCGCCGACGCCTGCTGCCCGGTCCTCGTCACGAGATCGTCGGTGACCGGCGCGAACGCCGTACCTACCGCGACCGGGTCGGCGGCGGCGACTTCCTCGGCACGCCAATACTTCACGCCGATGCGCTCCAGCGCGTCGGAACTCGACCGGTCCGCCTCGGACGACGGGCTGATCCCCGCGATCCGCACGGTCTCCGTCGTGGGAGCGTCGAACAGCAACCGCGCGCCACCGGCGGCGAACACCACGCCGAGCAGGCACACGTGGACGAGGACCGTGCGCTTGACCGGCTGCCATCCCTCCGACCAGACGGTGTTCGCCACCGAGGCGAACCACGCGAGGACGAAGGTGAGTCCGTACACGCCGGTCACTGACGCCGTCTGGAGCAGGGGCAGGTTCGTGGCCTGGGTGCTGCCGAGCGCGCCGAAGTCCCCGAAGCCGGTGATCACCGTGAAGAGGTACTCGCCCGCGACGAGTGTCACCGGGAAAACCAGTGTCCTCACCGGCCCGGCACGGTCGGCGAGCAGCCGATCGGCCAGGAACGCCGTCGTCTGAAGTACCGCGAGCACGGTGAAGGCGAGCAGCGCGGAGAGCACGAACAGCAGGCCGGTGACCCCGAGCCAGAACAGTTGCCCGATCAGCAGGGACAGGCCGACCATCAGGATCGCGCGCCGGAGCGGGACCAGACGGGCGTAGTGGAGAAGGAAGACCGGGAACACCCATGCCGCGAGCGGGACGTTCCAGTCGGTGTGGACGGCGAGCAGGAGCAGCGCTGTGCCCAGCCACCAGAGCAGCCGTGGTTTCATACCGCGAACGCTAGGAAACCACGGCCGCCCGGACAGCGGACCAAGGGCAGCGAGGGACCCTTACTTTCGTCAGGAAACGTGGTCCCGGTAGGCCTGGACGGTCTCCGCGAGCACCTCGCCACCGGGGCGGCGCCAAAGGTCGGCGTCGAACACCTCGACCTCGATCGGCCCGGTGTACCCGGCGGCCTCGACACACGCCTTCAGATGCCGATGGTCGATCGGGCCGTCACCGGGCAGCGCCCTGCCGAGCAGGGTGTCGGTCAGGGGCACCTTCTGGTCGCAGACGTGGAATCCGGCGATCCGGCCCGCCGCCGCGGCGATCGACTCCTCGATCCGCGGGTCCCACCACACGTGGAACTCGTCGACGATCACGCCGACCTGGTCGGCCGGATGTTCCCGCGCGACCGCCAGTGCCTGGTCCACTGTGGACAGGACCGAGCGTTCGGCGCACTGCATGGGGTGCAGCGGTTCCAGGCCGAGGCGGACCCCGCGCTCACCGGCGTATGGCGCCAGCTCGCCGACCGCGTCCGCGACCCGCTGCCTCGACGACGCCAGGTCGCCGTTCACCCCGCCGACGACCAGGACGAGGACGTCCGCGCCCAGTGCGGCGGCTTCGTCGATCGCCTCCCTGGTCTGCGCGACACCGTCCACAGAGGACCCTTCCGGGGTGATCCCGGTGAAGAAACCACCGCGGCACAACGACGACACGCCGACGTCGTACTCCTTGAGCAGCCGGGCGGTCTCCTCGACACCGGTCTCGGCGACCTTGTCCCGCCACAGGCCGATCCAGCGGACGCCCGCTTCGGCGCAGCCCGCCACGGCTTCCGGCAGCGACCAGGCCTTGGTGGTGATCTGGTTCAGGCTCAACCGGTCCATCAGAGCGCCCCCGCCGCGGCCAGCAGCGGCCGCATCCGCGCGACGGCGAGATCCGGGTCGGTGAGCACCCCCGCGGCGTCCGCCAGGCGCAGCAGCTCGGCCAGATGCGTGATGGAGCGGGCCGACTCGCGGCCGGCGACCATGCGGAAGTGGTCCTGGTGCCCGTTGAGATAGGCGAGGAAGACGACACCGGTCTTGTAGTTCCTGGTGGGCGCCCGGAAGATGGCCCGGCTCAGCGCCACCGTCGGATCCAGCAGGCCGTGGAAGCCGTCTTTGTCGCCTTCGTCGAGCCGGGCGAGCGCGGCGCCGGCGACCTGCGCGACAGCGTCGAAGATGCCCAGGAGCGCCTCGCTGTGCCCCTGGTCGTCCCCGGCGATGAGCTCCGGGTAGTTGAAGTCGTCGCCGGTGTAGCACTTGACGCCGTCGGGCAGCGCGCGGCGGAATTCGGTCTCGATCGAGGCGTCGAGCACCGACACCTTGACCCCGGCGATCACGCCGGCGTGCTCGGCGCAGAGCCTGCCCAGTTCCTTCGCGGCCGCGCGGACGTCGCCGTGGCCCCAGTAGCCCGCCAGCGCCGGGTCGAACTGCTCGCCCAGCCAGTGCAGCAGGACCGGGCGGTCCGCGCCGGAGAGCAGTTTCCCGTACGCGGCATGGTAGTCCGCGGGCCCGGAGGCCGACGCGGCGAGCGCCCGGCTGGCCATCACGACCGGGATCGCGCCCGCCTCGCCGACCAGGTCCAGCTGCTCGCGCCAGGCGTCCACAATGGACTCGACGGTCGCTTCGCCGTGGGGAAGCTGGTCGGTGCCGACACCGGCCACCCACGGCCGTCCGGCGGCGAGTGCGCCGGTGCGCCGGATGAGGTCCTTGGTGGTGGCCCAGTCGAGGCCCATCCCGCGCTGCGCGGTGTCCATCGCTTCGGCGACGCCGAGACCGCAGGACCACAAGTGCTCGCGGAAGGCGAGCGTGGTGTCCCAGTCCAGCGCCGCGCCTTCTTCGGGATCGGCGAGGGCGAGCGGGTCGGCGACCACGTGCGCGGCCGCGTAAGCGATCCGGGAGGTCGGCGGCGTCGCCGGTTTCGCGGGCGTTTCCGCCCCTCGGGGCGTCCACTCCGCCAGTCCGCCGTCGGCGGTGGGCAGGGCGATCAAGGTCATCGGGTCTCCGTGGCGCGGGGGTGAGAAAGCGCTTTCTCGGGCCACGGTAAGTCACCTCGTGGGCCGCACACAAGGGTTTCAGCGAGCGGGGGCGGCGGTGCTGCGGCGCAGGACGACCTCGCCGGACATCCGCACCGTCCGCGGCCGGGTGCCGGGGGAGGCCTTGAGTGCCAGGTCCATGGCCCGTTCGCCCAGCTTCTCCAGCGGTAGCGCGACCGTGCTCAGCGCGGGCGTGAGATCGCGCACTACCGGGATGTCGTCGAAACCGGCGATCGACATCTCGCCGGGTACGGAGACGCCGGCGTCGCGCAGCGCCGACATCGCGCCGATGGCCATCACGTCGGTCACCGCGAACACACACGTCGGCCACTGCTTCCGCGGCCGGGCGAGGACCTTCTCCATCGCCTCGTAGCCGCCGTCGCGGGTGAACGCCGCCTCGAAGACGTCGTCCTCGGCCAGCTCGACACCGTGCTCCAGCAGTTCCGCCGCGAAACCGTCGAGACGGTCCACGACGGTCGTCAGGCCCTTCGGCCCGGCGAGCACGGCGAATCGCCGGTGCCCCAGGTCCAGCATGGCCTTCGCCAGTTCGGCGCCCCCACCGCGGTTGTCGGGCTGGACGGTGTCCACCTTGAGCCCGCGATGCCTGCTTACCGCGGCGACGTGCCCGCCGCCGCGCCGGTACGGCTCGAGTTCGGCGGCCATCGCCTTTTCCCACGCCTTGTCCTCGAACGCGGAACCGATCAGCAGAATGGCCGACGCGCGCTGGGCGCGCAGCGTCGAAACGTAGGCGACCTCCTTGGCCGGATCGCGGAACGTGCTCGCGAGCATCACCAGAAGATCGTTTTCACTCGCCACGCGCATGACCCCGCCGGCGATCGCGGCGAAATACGGATCGCCCACGTCGTGGCAGATCACCCCGACGGTGGGCTGTGAGCCACCGGCCAATGCCTGAGCGTGAGCATTGGGGGTATAGGACAGCTCGGAGGCCGCGGCGATCACTCGTTCGCGGAGATCTCCCCGGACGGTGGCGGTGCCGTTGAGTACGCGGGACGCGGTCGCTAGCGACACGTCCGCGGTGCGCGCCACATCTTCCAGCGTCACGTGGGGGCGGGCCTTCATCGATCCTCCAAGCTGGCGTTTGGGGCATAGTGGCGGGCATGCTCGGCCTTTATCCGGAAATCGAACCTTACGTCCAAGGGATGTTGCCTGTCGGTGACGGCAACGAGATCTATTGGGAGGAGTGCGGCGATCCCGAGGGCAAGCCGGTGATCTTCCTCCACGGTGGCCCCGGTGGCGGTTCGACTCCGAGACATCGCAGACTGTTCGACCCCGACCGATACCGGATCGTCCTTTTCGATCAACGCGGTTGCGGGCGCAGCACGCCGAACTGCGCCACCCCGGAGGCCGATCTTTCGGTCAACACGACGTGGCATCTGGTCGCCGACATCGAGCGCTTGCGCGAGCATCTGGACATCGAACACTGGATGGTCTTCGGCGGCTCGTGGGGGAGTGTGCTCGGGCTGACCTACGCGGAAACCCACCCCGGCCACGTCACGGAACTCGTTCTCCGCGGCGTCGCCACTTTGCGGGTGAAGGAACTGCAATGGCTCTACGGCGGGGGAGCGGCGTTCCTCTTCCCCGAGGCGTGGTCGCGTTTCCTCGCCCCGGTGCCGTATTCGCGCCGCCAGGAGAACCTGATCGAGGTCTACCACGAACTGCTGAGCCATCCGGATCCCGCCGTGCACGGCCCCGCCGCGATCGCGTGGAGCCGCTGGGAGGGGGAGACGGTCAAACTGCGCCCTCAGGACGAAGTGATCGACGCGTTCAGCGATCCTTCGTTCGCCCTCGCGATCGCGCGGATCGAGAACCACTACTTCCGGCATGGCGGCTGGCTGGCCGAAGATCAGCTGCTGCGCGACGCCGGGAAGCTCCGGGACATCCCGTGCGTTCTGGTCCAGGGACGCTACGACGTGGTCACCCCGGCCATCACCGCGTGGGAGCTCAGCCAGGTGCTGCCCACCGCGGAACTGAAGATCGCGGGCGACTCGGGTCACGCGTTCGACGAACCCGGCATCCTGCACGAGTTGATCAGCGCGACCGACCGGTTCGCGTCAGACTGGCAGGACGCCGGTATACGCCAGGACGAGAGGAACTCAGACATGCTTTTCGGTGACGAGCACGTCCGTCGCTACGAAGAGACCGACGGCGAGGTGGGCCACGACTGGGAGAAGGGCGCCCCTTGCCTCATCCTCACCACCAAGGGCCGCAAGACCGGCGAGGACCGCAAGTTCGCGCTGATCTACCAGTTCGACGACGACAACAACCCGGTGATCGTGGCGTCCAAGGGCGGCGCGCCGGAGGACCCGGGCTGGTACAAGAACCTGCAGGCCAACCCCGAGGTCAAGGCCCAGGTCAAGGCGGACAAGTTCACCGCGCGGGCCCGGACGCTGGAGGGCGAGGAGCGCGCGAAGCTGTGGGAGAAGCTCGCCGCCGTCTGGCCGGACTACAACGAGTACGCGAAGAAGACCGACCGTGAGATCCCCGTGGTGGTGCTCGAGCGCGTGTGATCCCCGCCGCGTTCGCGCGTGGTTTCAGCCGAACCCGGGCGGGTTCGGCTACGAATTACGTCCATGGTGCTGAGACCCCGTGAACGCTGGACCGCGCTGAGCCCCGCTTCGGGTGACCTGCTGACGTTCCGCCAGATGATCGCCTTCGGCCGGCGCTTCGCCCGCGCCGGCCGGGGCGCCTGGTTCGCCTTCGCGATCAACGTCGTGTGGCCGTTCCTGGTGCTGTTCACCCGGTTCAGGGTGCGCGGCGGGGAGCACCTGCCCTCGTCGGGCGGTTTCCTGGTGGCGTCGAACCACCTCTCGTTCGCCGACCCGACGACGGTGACCGCGTACTGCCTGGCCCACGGGCGCGTGCCGCGGTACCTGGCGAAGGCGAGCCTGTGGGACGCGCCCGTCATCGGCTCGGTGATGCGCTCGGGCAAGCACATCCCCGTCTACCGCGGCGCGGCCACGGCGTCCGACGCGTACCGCGACGCCGTCAGCGCCGTCCGTGAGGGTGAATGCGTCGTCATCTTCCCGGAGGCGACCTTCACGGATCACCCGGACGGGTGGCCCATGCGCGGCAAGACCGGGATCGCGCGGATCGCGCTGGAGACCGGTGTCCCGGTGATCCCGCTGGCGAACTGGGGCACGCACCACCTGCTGCCGTCCAACGCCGTGCTTCCGCGCGCCTTCCCGCGCAAGACGGTGAACCTGGTCGCCGGTCCGCCGGTGGACCTCTCGGACCTCATGATGCCCTCGCCGTCCCGTGAGGTGCTGGAGGAGGCCACGAAGCGGATCATGACCGCGGTGACCGACCTGCTGATCGAGATCCGCGGCTCGCGCCCCGAGTAGGCAGTCTCACCCTTCGGACCGTCCCGGTGAGGGGTAGGTTTCGGGGTATGAGTGCACACTATGACGTCGTTGTCCTGGGGGCCGGAGTCGGCGGTTACGTGGCGGCGATCCGGGCGTCGCAACTGGGGCTGAGCGCGGCGGTCGTGGAGGAGAAATACTGGGGCGGCGTTTGCCTCAACGTCGGCTGTATCCCGTCGAAGGCGCTGCTGCGCAACGCCGAACTCGCGCACATCGTGACCAAAGAGGCGAAGTCGTTCGGGATCCAGGTCGAAGGGAAGGTCAGCTTCGACTACCAGGCCGCCTTCGATCGCAGCCGCAAGGTCGCGGACGGGCGCGTCAAGGGCGTGCACTTCCTGATGAAGAAGAACAAGATCACCGAATACGACGGGCACGGCACCTTCCTCGACGCCAACACCATCGAGGTCAACGGCGAACGGGTCACCTTCGACCACTGCGTGATCGCCACGGGCGCCACCGCGCGCCTGCTGCCGGGCACCACGCGCAGCGACCGCGTGGTCACCTACGAACAGCAGATCATGGAAAACGAGCTGCCGGAGAGCATCATCATCGCCGGCGCGGGCGCGATCGGCGTCGAGTTCGCCTATGTGCTGCACAACTACGGCGTGAAGGTGACCATCGTCGAGTACCTCGACCGGATGGTCCCGCTCGAGGACGCCGAGGTCTCCGCGGAACTCGCGCGCCGCTACCGGAAGCTCGGCATCGAGGTGCTGACCTCCACCAAGGTCGAGTCGATCGACGACACCGGCTCCGGCGTGCGCGTGACCGTGTCGAAGAACAGCGAATCGCGCGTCCTCGAAGCGGACAAGGTGTTGCAGGCCATTGGTTTCCAGCCGCGGGTCGAGGGCTACGGCCTGGACAAGACCGGCGTGGAACTGACCGAACGTGGCGCCATCGCCGTCGACTCGCGCGGCCGCACCAACGTCCCGCACATCTTCGCGATCGGCGACGTCACCGCGAAACTGATGCTCGCGCACGCGTCCGAGTCCATGGGCGTCGTCGCCGCCGAAACCATCGCGGGTGCCGAGACCATGGAGCTCGACTTCGTGATGATCCCGCGCGCGACCTACTGCCAGCCGCAGATCGCCAGCTTCGGCTGGACCGAAGAACAGGCCCGCGAAAAGGGCTTCGACGTCCAGGTGGCGAAGTTCCCCTTCACCGCCAACGGAAAAGCGCACGGCCTCGGCGAGGCGGTTGGCTTCGTGAAGATCCTGAGCGACGCTACGCACGGCGAGCTCTTGGGCGCGCACCTGATCGGCCCTGAGGTGACCGAACTGCTGCCGGAGCTGACTTTGGCGCAGCAGTGGGACCTGACGGTGCATGAGATCTCGCGGAACGTGCACGCTCACCCGACTTTGGGGGAAGCAGTGAAGGAAGCCGTGCACGGGCTCGCAGGCCACATGATCAACATGTAACTGGCCTCGTGAGTGGTAAGGACGGTTCTAACCGTCCTTACCACTCACGAGCACCTGTACCGCACCGGCGGTCTCGCGTGCTTGTTGGGACGACACGTGTGATCCGGCGGGCGACGCGCGTGACTGGATGGACGACACGCGCGCGACGGGTGTTTCGCCGCGAGTCGTCCGCCTGAACACGCGTGTCGTCCCGTCAATCACGTGTGTCGTCCGTCCAATCACGCGAAACGGCCACCCGCGCACTCGCGAGACGCAGGCGACCAGCGTTGCGAAAGCCACAGCGCAACACCCGGGGCAGCAGGGACCAAGATCGGCCAGGTGGGTCGTGAGTGGCAATAAGGGTTAGAACCCGAATCGCCACTCACGACCCACCGGGCCCAGCGCCCACCGCAGCCCGCCTCCCGCAAGCAGCCGGCGAGCTAAAGCGTGTGGGTGGCGATCAGTTGGCCGATGGCGCGGATGTCCGAACCCCGGAACTCCAGCCGCACGTTCCCCAGCCCGCTGAACCAAAGGTCCAGCTCGGCATCGAGGTCGAAGGTGCCCGCGGTTTCGATCGAGAAGGCCTGGATCCTGTTGTACGGCAGCGAAGTGAAGTCCTTCTTCTTGCCCGTCATGCCCTGGACGTTCACCGCGATCAGCCGCTTGTTCGTGAACACCACGAAGTCGCGCACCGCCTTGAACGACGAGATGATCTCCTCGCCGGGGATGATGATCGGCTGCACCGTCGGCGCGATGTCCTTCGGCTTGCACGGCGTGAGTTTGAAGACGGTGTCCTTGGAGAAGTCAATCATGTAGTCCAACATACGGACGAACGCGACATCGGGACCCGTCCCCGGCTGCGTCCCTCATAATGCCGGGCAACAGGAGGAGGCACGATGAAGCGGCTCACGACGACGCACGAGAGCCTGGCGCTCGGCGTGCCGCCGTCGGCTCCCGGCGCGGTGTTCGCGCTCACGCTCGCGGGCGGCGTGTCCGTCGACCCCGGCGAAGGCGGCGAGATCACTTTCGGACGCAATCGGCCGCAGGTCGACGTCTGTGTGGGGGAAAACGACCTGCAGGTCAGCCGCAGGCACGGGCTGCTGAACTTCACCGACGGGCAATGGTGGGTCAGCAACACCGGCCAGCTGCCCATCCGCTTGCCGAATTCCCGCTGGCTGTCCCGCGGCGAGGAGCCGATCCCCCTGTCGGACGGCTATACACCGCTGTTCGTGCGCGGTTCGGGCAGGCGGGAGCACCTGCTCGAGTTGTACGTCGCGGGGCCCGAGGGAGGGCAGCCTGTCACTCGGCACGACGACGTCACCGTGCCGCCCCGCCGCTGGCGCCTCAGCGCGGAAGAACGCCTGGTCCTGGTCGTCTTCGGGCAACGGTATCTGCTGCACGACCTCAATCCGCAGCCGTTGTCCCGTCAGCAGACGGCCGAGGTGCTCGCCGAACTCCGGCCCGGCGAGACGTGGACCGCCCGCCGCGTCGAGCACGTCGTCATCGACGTCCGGGCGCGGCTGTCCGCCGGCGGCGTTTTCGGGCTGCGGCGAGAAGAAGTCGGCGAGCCGGTCGGCAACGCGTTGAACGACAACCTGTTGCGAGAGCTCGTGCTGTCCACGACCCTCGTCCCGCCGGATCTCGTCCTGCTCGAGGCGCTCGACTAAATGTGTCCATAAAGGACAGTCAGTTCACGCCTTCCATCGCCGCCTTCGCGACGTCGCTTCCCCTGTCCGCCTCGCCCGCGACCTTCACCAGCGCCGCCGTCGCCTGATCCCGGCTCTCTTCGGCCTTCACGCGTCCCGCCGAGGCCGCGTTCACGCCGAAGAAGGCGCCCACCACGGTGCCGATCACCGTTCCCGCCGCGGTGATCACCGCCGTGACGTCGGAGGTGTTCGGGTACCGCCAGACCGCCGCGACCGCGATCACCGCGAGCGCGCTCAGCCCCGCCAGCACCGTCATGAATCCGTAGTTCTTGCTCATGGCCCGCTCCCTTCAGGCTCTTGGCGGCTGCTTCGCCCGAACGGCGCCCATCGTTACGGCGAAAGGCCCGACTGTTATCCGCCGATGCCGAAACGGACGTCGTGTGCCGAGCCCGGCACTACGAATTCCAGGAGCCGTGTGCCCTCTTCGGCGATCGAATCCTGATCCCGCAACGGCTTCCGCGATTCGATCGTCAACGTCGCCCCTTTGATCGCCCAAATGGCCAGGAATTCACCGTCGACGAGCAGGGTGCCCCGGCGGCCGCCGTTTCCCGGCGGCAAGGGCACGCGACGGCCATCGGGGATCACTCGGACGCGGTCGGCGTGGGAGAGCAGGACGTTGTCGTACTCGGGAAGAAACCGGGTCGGCGCCGGGGTTTCCGGGTCTGGCCGCGGGGCGTCGGGAAGGTCGAACAGTTCCTTTCCCTCGGTGTCGCGGAAGGTGATCAGCCGTGGCCGGAGTCGCTCGAAGACCTCCTTGAGCCTGGTGAGCCCCGACCAGACCTGCGCGTCGCGGACGGTCGCCGGGCCGAACGCCTTCAGGTAACGCAGCACCAGGTCGTCGAGGGAGATCCCGGACGTGACCGGCTCACCGACCCACTCTTCGAGCAAGGCGAACGCGGCCGGGCCGGTCTGGCCCCACAGGCCACGCGGGGTCACGTGCGCGAGCGGGAGCAGGCTGTTGACCGCGTACGCGAGAGTCTGCGGGTCGGCGTCGGGCCATCGAGGCGCCAGCGCGGTCCGGATTTCGGCGCGTGTGCGGGGCCGTTCGGCCAGCAGTGCCCGTCCGGCTTCGGCGATCGCGGCGAGGTCGAGTCCGGCGATCTCCCGCGAGTAGTGGCCGAGGAAACCGCGCTCGACCACTGATCTGACGGTCGGCCACAGGGCGAGGCCGTCGGCGGCCGTGACCAGGTGGACCGTGCCGCGCATCAGCGTCGACCGGACGACCTCGCGGGCGGCCAGCGGTTTCGCCAGCTCGTCCACCTGGAAATCCCGCAGTCGTGACCACAGCCCGACATAGGACGAGTCGGGGGCCTGCGCCTGGAGGCCGGCCAGCCGCTCGATCGCGGTCACGGCGGGCAGATCGGCGCGATCGAGCAGGAGCTGCCTGGCCAGCGTCGCGCGGTTGAGGGCCCGTGGGCTCAGCTGATCCATGGTCAGACGCACTTTCGCAGGAAGGAACGGAGGTCTTCGGCGAACAGACCGGGGACCTCCATCGCCGGGAAGTGGCCGCCGGTGTCGTACTCGGACCAGTGTTCCACCGGGCCGTCCTGCAGGCTCCGGATCGTGGTGTCCCCGGCGAAGACGGCGATCCCACGCGGCGGACCGGCGGGCGCCTCGCCCCAGCCGCCTTGCGACATCTGCCGGTAGACCTCCATGCCTTCGTACACGGCGTGCGCGGAGGAGGCGCCCGCGCCGGTGAACCAGTAAAGGCTGACCGCGGTCAGCAGGTGGTCGCGGTCGACGGCATCGTCCGGCAGTTCCTTGGCCGGATCGGTCCATTCGGCGAACTTCTCCACGATCCAGGCGAGCTGGCCGGTGGGGGAGTCGTTCAGCGAATAGGCAAGCGTCTGCGGCCGGGTGGCCTGCAAGTGCAGGTAGCCGAGGCCGTCGGACTGGAACCGGTTGAAGCGTTCGCCGCGCTCGCGGTCCTTGTCGTCGAGGCCGTCCAGGTCGACCGCGGGTCCGAAGGGCATCCCCGCGCTCGTCCCGGTGAGGTGCACGCCGACCACACGGTGCGGGGCAATCATCGACAGGATGCCTGCGACCCCGGCGCCCGCGTCCGTGCCGTGGACGCCGAAGCGCTCGTAGCCGAGGCGGTCCATCAGCGTGGTCCATGCCTGGGCGACGCGGAACAGGTTGCCCCAGCCGGGGCCGCTCACCGGGTTCGAGAACCCGTAACCGGGCAGGGACGGGATGACCAGGTGGAACTCCTCGGTGAGCTCCTCGACGACCCGCCGGAATTCGAACGGCGAGCTGGGCCAGCCGTGCGTGAGGAGCACCGGCAGCGCGTCCGGGGCGGTCGAGCGGATGTGCAGGAAGTGGATGGTCTGGCCGTCGATCTCGGTGGTGAACTGCGGGAACTCGTTCAGCTCGGCTTCCTGGGCGCGCCAGTCGAAGCCGTCGGCCCAGTACTCGGCCAATCCCTTGAGGTAGGCGACCGGGACGCCTCTGCTCCAGTCGCCGGTGACCTCGCGGGGCCAGCGGGTGCGGTGCAGGCGGTCCTTGAGGTCGTCGAGTTCGGCCTGGTCGATGGCGATGCGGAAGGGCTTGATTTCGGTCATGGGGCTAGATTAGGAACGATTGCGGAAAGGTTCGTTCCGCGATTGCGGACAAGGTGGAATCCATGGCGGAAACTTCGGCGAGACTGCTGCGACTCCTGTCGTTGCTGCAGGCCAGGCGTAATTGGACGGGGCCGGAACTGGCGGACCGGCTCGACGTCACCACCAGGACCATCCGGAACGACATCGAGCGGCTTCGCGGCCTGGGCTATCCGGTCGACGCCACTCCCGGCGTCTCCGGTGGCTACAGCCTGGGCGCCGGCGCGGCGATGCCCCCACTGCTGCTCGACGACGAAGAGGCCGTCGCGGTGGCGATGGGCCTGCGCACGGCCGCGGGCGGCACGATCGCTGGGATCGAGGAGACGTCGGTGCGCGCGCTGGCGAAACTGGAGCAGGTGCTGCCGTCGCGGCTACGGCGCCGAGTCGCGGCGCTGAATTCCGCGACGCTCGCGGTGCAGGGCGGAGGGCCCACGGTCGACGCCGAGGTGCTCGCGGCCATCGCTGCCGCCTGCCGTGACCGCGAGACCCTGCGCTTCGACTACGTGGGGCACAGCGGATCCGAGACACGAAGGCAGATCGAGCCGCACCGCGTCGTGCACATGAGCCGCCGGTGGTACCTCGTCGGCTGGGACGTCGACAAGCAGGACTGGCGCACGTTCCGCGCCGATCGGGTGCGGCCGCGGATGCCCAACGGCCGACGGTTCGAGGAACGCGAACCACCCGAAGGCGGCGTGGTCGCCTACCTCCAACGTGGCGTCGGCGCCGCGTTGTGGCGGCACCACGCGACGATCCGGCTGCACGCCCCGGCCGCCGATGCCGTGGCGAAGGTGCCGCCCGCCGTCGTCGTCGAAGCCCTCGACGAGCGGACCTGCCTGCTCAAAGCCGGTGCGGACACGCTGGAGTACCTGGCGCTCTACCTGGGCCTGCTCGACACCGACTTCGAGGTCGTCGACTCCCCGGAATTCGCCGGGCACCTGCGCAAACTGATCGGCCGGTTCAGTCGTGCGGTGGATGCTTGATGTCGAAGACCAGTTCCGGGCGCTCCCAGGTGATCTTCGGCGGGCTGGGCGGTACGACGCCGACGCGGCGGGCGCCCATCCGCTCGTAGAACCCGGCCGCCGGCGGATGGGAGACGACGCGGAGCTCGGTCATGCCGAGGTCCGCGGCCTGCCCGAGCATGTGCTCGATCAGCCACGCGCCGATGCCCGTGCCCTGAGCCGAATCGGCGACGAACAGCAGGTCCAGCTCGGCCGGGTACTCGATCAGGCTGTAGAAGCCCACCACATCCCGCTGCGCGTGGGCGACGAACGCGGGATGGGTGGCGAGGTAGTCCTCCGTGACCTGGTAGTTCTCGAGGATCGACGCGTACTCCCCTTGGTAGGCGGCCGATTCGTGCATCAGCGCCGTCAGCCTGCCGGCGTCGGAAGCGCTTGCCCTGGAGATGCGGTAGCTCGTCACGAGCGCAGCTTAGAACGTCACACCGACAATTCTTGACCTCCAGCTATCTGGAGGTATGAGGCTGGGTTCCGACAGCAGGGACGAACTGGAGGAACAAGATGAAAGCGGCCGCGTTCACGGAAGCCGGTGGCCCGGGAGTGCTCCGGGTGCTGGAGCTGGAGGAGCCGCACGCCGGGGCGGGGGAAGTCCGGGTACGGGTGAAGGCGGCGGGGGTGCAGCCGTACGACGCGGCCGTGCGGGCGGGATGGGAACCCGCGGGGCTCGAGCTGCGTTGGCCGCGTGTCCCCGGGAACGAGTTCGCCGGGGTCGTCGACGAGGTCGGTTCCGGGGTTACCGGCCTCGTCGCGGGGGCCGAGGTGCTCGGCTTCACCACCGTGCAGGCATACGCCGAGTACATCGTGGTGCCCGCGGAGAACGTCACGCCGAAGCCGGCGGAGATGCCGTGGGAGGTCGCGGGCGGGTTCACGGCGGGGACCCAGACGGCGTATCTGGCGCTGGACGCCCTCCGGGTCGCCCGCGGCGAGACACTGCTGATCCACGGAGCGGCGGGCGCGGTGGGCACGGCCGCCGTCCAGCTCGCCGGGCTGCGCGGGGCGAAGGTGATCGGGACGGCGAGCGAGGCGAACCAGGACTACGTCCGTTCGCTCGGCGCCGAACCGGTGGTTTACGGCGACGGCCTCGCGGACCGGGTGCGTGGCCTCGCGCCGTCCGGCATCGACGCGGCGCTGGACGGCGCGGGCGGGGAAGCCTTCGACCTTTCCCTGGAGCTGGTCGGGAATCCGGACCGCGTGCTCACCCTGGTCGAGCACGGGCGCGCGCCCGAGGCCGGGGCGCGAGTGGTCACCGGGACGCGGTCGGCCGAGCGGCTGGGGATGCTGGCGTCGTCGTACGTCAAGGGGGAGTTGCGATTCCTCGTCCGGCGGACGTATCCGTTCACCGAAGCCGCGGCGGCGCACCGGGAGATCGAGACCGGGCACGGGCGGGGCAAGGTCGTGCTGACCTTCCCGTAGAGACCTCGTGAGTGGTAAGGACGGTTAGAGCCAACGGTGTCTTGCGTACCTACCGGAGGTGGCTGCCGGTCGATCGCGGGTCCGTGAAGGCCTCCTTCCCTACGCTCAAGGTAGGGAAGGAGGCCTTCACGGACACCAGAACGCCGGCAACGGCACGTTAAGGCTGGCCCAGGTCCCCTCGTGAGTGGTAAAGACGGCTAGAACGACCCGAAACACTCACGAGCCCCAAGATCCCCGCAGCTTCCTCACCACTCCGCGCACCACGAGCGGCGTCACGATCGCCACGAAGAGCACCAGCGCCGCCCAGCCCCCGAAGCCGCCGAACCCGCCTTCGTCGTAGGCCGCCGGTGCGGCTTCCCGCCAGTTCTTCGAGCCGCCGCCCGCCGATTCCTCGTCGGGGCTCGCCGTCGCGGTCGCGGTCTTGTCGCCGGTGGCCGGACCGTTGGCGGGCCCCGCCGACTTGCTCGGCCCACCCGCACTCGGCCCGGCCGCGGGTTTGCCGTTCGGGGCGATGATCCCGGCGGTCACCAGCGGGTCGGGCGGGCTGGTGGCGCCCGCGCCGAGACTGCCGCGGAAGGTCGGGTTGGCGCAGTTGCCCGCGTTCAGCTGTTTCGGCGGCTGCCCGGTGAGCCGCGCGTTGGAGTTCATGATCTCCTGCGACAGGTTCGGCGGCAGCGGCGAGTAGCCGATACGGGCCATGTTGATCTGGCCGTCGCAGGCCACGTGTTCGAGGAACGCGGTCATCGTGTCGGTCTTGCCCTGGTCGCCGTAGCCACCGCGGCAGGTGTCACGGCCGCTCGTACAGGGCATCATGATGTAGGAGTACGCCGAAATCGGGTAAGTCTTCGGGTCCGCGTTCGAGTAGACCTTGTCGAGTTTCTGGCTCAGGTCTGGGCGGAGTTCCGCGAACTTCAGCGCGGAGGCGATGTTCTCCGCGTAGGGCTGTGTGTACTGACCCGCGCCGTTCTGCACCCAAGCCGACGGCACGTTGTGGCGCTGCGCGTAGGCGAATTCGTCGTAGGCGATCGAGAACGGGATGGTCGCTTTGCCGATGGCCTGCGCGATCTGGTCCGAGTCCGCGAGCAGCCGGTACCAATCGGCGTCCGGTCCTCGTTCGGGCAGCTGGATCGGGCGCACCCCGGCGGGCAGGCTGCCCATCCCGTTGCCGACGTTGCGGGAGACGAAACGCTGGTAAGCGTCGGGTGCCGCGTGCGCGACGAAGTCGTAGAACAGTGCCGTCGTCCCGGATTGCCCGGTCCGCCCGACGAGGGTGATGGGCTGGTCCGGCAGCGACTTCCCGCCGTTGGTCGCGGTGATCGCCGGATCACTCCAGCGGGTGATGTCCCGGCTGAAGATCCGGCCGATCACCTCGCGCGTGAGGTGCAGGTAGTCG
Organism: Amycolatopsis sp. NPDC043889; assembly: GCF_056435645.1. Classification (NCBI taxonomy): domain Bacteria; kingdom Bacillati; phylum Actinomycetota; class Actinomycetes; order Pseudonocardiales; family Pseudonocardiaceae; genus Amycolatopsis; species Amycolatopsis sp. NPDC043889. The sequence continues at coordinate 32,332 of NZ_JBWKEC010000008.1, read as the reverse complement.
ACCCGCTTGCCCGCCTGGTCGGTGACGTTGTACATGACGGCGACCGCGCCGGCGACGTCCGGAACGTACTGGTAGCCGCGGGTCTGCGCGGTCACGCCGCCACCGCCGGCCGCGAGGAGTGAGGAGACCTCGGCTTCGGTCCCGCCGAAGTCGACCGTCCGGTCGCCGTACTGGTTGACCCCGGCGGGTGAGTTGGTGGCCGAGTAGTTGACCGGGATACCCCGCGACGTCGCGCCGTTCTGCCAGTCGGTCATCGCCACACCGACGTAGCTGGACCCCGAGCCGGTGACCCTGCTGAGCGCCGCCGCGCCGGGCGCGCCCGCCACGGAGATCGAGAGCAGCAGCGCCGAGATCCCGGCCAAAGCGCCCACCCCGCGCAAGGTCGTCATCCGAACCGCCCGTTCACGTAGTCGAAGGTGCGTTCGTCCGACGGCGCGTTGAAGATCGTGTCGGTCGGACCGTGTTCGATCACCCGGCCCGGTTCGTTCTCGGCCGCGAGGAAGAACGCGCAGTGATCCGAAACCCGTTGGGCCTGCTGCATGTTGTGCGTGACGATCACGACGGTCACCTCGTGCCCGATCTCGGCGATCGTCTGCTCGATCCGCCGGGTGGACGTCGGGTCGAGGGCGGAGCAGGGTTCGTCCATCAGGAGCACGTTCGGCTGGACCGCGAGCGAACGGGCGATGCAGAGCCGTTGCTGCTGCCCGCCGGACAGGGCGCCGCCGGGCGAGCTCAGCCGGTCGCGGACCTCACGCCACAGCCCGGCGCGTTCGAGACTCTGTTCCACGAGTGCGTTCTTGTCGTCGCATTTGACCCCGGCGAGTTTCAGCCCGGCGAGCACGTTGTCCCGGATGGACATCGCCGGGAACGGGTTCGGCTTCTGGAACACCATGCCGATGCGCAGCCGGACCTGCTGCGGCCGGGTTCCGTCGGCGTAGATGTCCTGGCCGTCCAACAGGACTTCACCGGTCAGCGAAGCGGACGGGACGAGCTCGTGCATCCGGTTGAGGATGCGCAGGAAGGTCGACTTGCCGCAGCCCGACGGACCGATCAGCGCGGTCACCTCTTTGGCTGGCATCCGCAGCGACACGCCTTCGAGGACCAGCCGGTCGCCGAACCAGGCGCCGATCTCGCGCGACTCGAGTTCCGCCGCACCGGGCGGCGGGCCACCGGTCAAGGTGACCTGAGGCCTGCCGTCCACAGTGGACAAATCGATGGTGTCGGTCACCGGTTCTCCTTCGTTCTTTTCGCCTTGCGCTTCGACCGGTCGCGTCCGACGATCCTGGCGATCGCGAACAGGCCGAAGATGAGCAGGATCAGCACGAGCGCGCCGACGTAACCGCGCTGCTGGACGTTTTCCAGCGGCTGCTTGATGAAGCGGTAGATGAACAGCGGGATGCTCTCCTGTGGAGCGGAAAACGGGTTGGCGTTCATCGCGAGCGAGCCGAACGAGGTGAACAGCAGCGGTGCCGTTTCGCCCGCCACCCTGGCGATCCCGAGGATCACAGCGGTGGTGACGCCGGTGCGCGCGGTGGGCAGGACCACCGACCACACCGTCCTGGCCCGGCTCGCGCCGAGTGCCAGCGACGCCTCGCGCAGCCCGTCCGGGACCAGCCGGAGCACCACGTCCACGGTCCGCGTCACCGTCGGCAGCATGACCATCGTCAGCGCCAAGGTGGCCATCAAACCGTTGTAGCTGAACAGTCCCACCCCCGCCTGGATCCCGGGGATGATCAGCGCCGCGTAGATGAACAGACCGGCCACGATGGACGGGAGCCCGCTCATCGCGTCGACCATGATCCGCACCGGGCGGCGGAACCTCGACCGGGTCTCGTTCAGGAAGATCGCGGTGAGCACGCCCAGCGGAACGACGAACACCAGGGTCAGCGCGGTCTGCTGAAGGGTGCCGACGACCGCGTGCAGACCGCCGGTCGCGGTGACCGGATCGGTCGGCGCGACCGCGGACATGTCGTGGGTGAAGAAGCCGAGACGCAGGTACGGGGCGCCCTCGATCACGATGTAGGTCAGCAGGAACAGCAAGGGGACGAGCAGGGTGAGCGCCCCGGAGACCACGATCGTCGACACGAGCCGGTCCGACGCGGCCAGTTTGCCCAAGCGGTCGCGGGTGACGAGGTAGAGCATCGCCAGGTACAGCAGGTAGGCGACGATCAGATCCGCCAGCCAGCCGGGGGAATCCAGCAGCAGGTGCATGACGAACCAGGTGAGCAGCGTGGCCGACACCGCGCAGCCGAGCGCCGCCAGCCGGTCCTGCCGCGTGGTCTCCGACGGGCGCCGTTTGACGAGTTCGCGCGGGCCGGACGCGACCGGAGGAGTCAGTGTCGTGGTCATCAGGCATCCACTCCCGCACCCGACCGGCTCTTCGAGATGATCACCGACGCGGTGAAGTTCGTAGCGAGGGTGAAGACGAACAACACCAGGCCCGCCGCCATCAGCCCGGACAGCGAAAGGCCTGAGGCGCCGGAGTTGTTGGCGATGAACCCGGAGATGGTCGCGCCGCCGAACTGGAGGATGTGCTGCGTGATCTCCGGAACCTGGGGCAGCAGCAGGGAAACGGCGATCGTCTCGCCGAGCGCGCGGCCGAGCCCGAGCATCGAACCGCCGATGATGCCGCCCCGGCCGAAGGGCAGCATGACCGTTTTGACCATCCCCCACCGCGTACTGCCCAGAGCGAGCGCCGCTTCCTTTTCCCCGGGCGGAGTCTGCGCGAACACCTCACGGATCACCGAGGTCGTGATCGGGAGGACCATCAGGGACACCACCAGCCCGGCGATGAACATGGACTGGATGTACAGCGTGTTCTCTTTGGACGCGAACAACGGGAACCAGCCGAGGTTCTCGGTCAGCCACGTCGAAACCGGGACGATCTGCGGGCCGAGGAAGCTGAATCCCCACAGGCCGTACAACAGGCTGGGAATGGCGGCGAGCAGGTCGACGAGGCCGGTGAGGAAGCCGCGGATCCGGCCGCTGGAGTATTCGGTGATGAACAGCGCCGCGAGGATGCTCAGCGGCACGGCGACCAGGACCGCGATGAGCGCGACCACGATGGTCCCGTAGAGCAGGCCCAGCACGCCGAGCACGCCGGAGGCAGGGTCGAACCGGATGGTGGTGAAGAACCCGAAACCGCTGTTGTCGAAGGCAGGCCCGGACCGGTAGACCAGGAAGAAGCCGATGACCAGGAGAATGCCCAGCATGGTCAGCCCGGCGCCGGTGGTGACCCGGCGGAACGCCCGGTCGGCCCGGGAAAGGACTTCGGTGATCGCCCGCCGCACCGGGGCTCCCGGTGAGGACGGGTCGGGCCGGGGTGGCGCGACGGTCACGAGCGGCCTTCCTTCGTATCGGTGGGCAAACGAGTTCAGGGCACACCACGTCGCCCCTCGATGCGGCCAGTATGTGGTGCCCGATACCGCGAAAGGTGTCCAAGCGGGGAACGCCCGACGGGGCGCGTGTGAATCTGTGCCGGGGCGGGTCCGGGGGCGGTTGACCCCGAACGGGCGACTCGGGGACGTTGGTTCCGGCGCGGCTCGTGATCGAGTCCCGCTCTCCGCCGTATGCCCGCGCACCTTGGGAGTCGTCCGTGTTCTTCGTCCGCGCAAGACAAGTCGGGATCTTGCTGATCTGCGGGGTGCTGATGGTCACGGGAGTGTCCGTCCCCGCGGCGCAGGCGCAAGCGCCGGCGAACCCGCCGTACACCCTCAAAACCGAGCCCGCCGATCTGTCGGCGGCCCGGAACGGCGACCCGGTGCGGATCACGGTGTCGGGATTGGCGAGCGGTGCGCAGGCGTCACTGAGAGTCTGCCCCAAGAGCTTGCCGGACAATCTGATCAAGGTCGCCGGTAAACCGCCTTGGGCGCGGGACAGCAGCGTCAGCGCGCGCGTCCGGGCCTACTGCGGAGAGCTGAAGGACGAATTCATCGCGAACGCGGCGCATATGGACAGTGCCACGGGCCGCCGGAGCAGCAGAACCGGCGACATCGTCATCGACACCCAGATCCCGCTCGGTTCCTCCACCCCGAAACCGATCGTCTGGGACCCGCTGTACACCACCTTCAACAAGAACGCCGAAGGCCAGCCGGACAAGCCGCCCACGGTTTCCTGGGCGGCCAATCCCGACGTCGTCGATCCGGCGACCGGTGCGAAGACCCGCAACAAGTATTCGTTCCGGTGCGACGAGAACAATCCCTGTTCGGTCGCGGTCACGATCACCGCGAAGAACGCGGACGGCGCGTTCGTGACCTGGATCGACAGCTCGATCGAGTTCACTCCGTCGCAGCAGGCGATCGGCGTCGAAGGCTGTAAGGGCGCCGGTCAGAACACGCTCAGCGCCAGCATGCCGGAGCGGCTGGGCCGCACCGCGGTCGCTTGGAACCAGGCGCTCTGCGCGCCCACCCAGGCCGAGCAGCCGGCGAACATCGTGAGCGAGACGGAAAACGCCGGTCTGACCGCGTTCGACAAGGGCACCTCGGATCTCGTGATCACCGGCAGCGGAAACGCGCTCGCCCCCCAGACCGTCCGGGACCGGCAGTACATCCCGGTCGGGATCAACGCGGCCGTCGTGGCCGCGGTCGGCTGGTCGCCGACCGACACCGACGACAACGGGAGTTCGCTCAACGCGAAGTTCACCGGCACCCTGCGGTTCACCCTCGACGAAGTGGCGAACATGGTCACCAAGGGGGGACAGCAACCCGATCTGGACGGCCGGGGCGGCATTTTCCGGAACGGTACCCCACTGGTCGGCCGTAATCCGGGGCTCGCCGCCGTCACGCGGGAGAACGAGGCGAACGCGGCCAGCGCCAGGGCCGGCGCCGAGAGCCTGGATTTCTTCGGGGTGACCGGGGAATCCGGGCCGGGCACCGTGCCGCTCGCGCTGAGCAGGGTCCTCGCCGGGGCGGCGCCGGAGGCCTGGGTGTTCCCGAAGAAGGGGACCGAGTACTTCGGTGAGCTGAACGGGAAATCGCCAGGGGTGATCTCCGATCTCAACGCGCTCGATCCCGGTGCCCGCTCGCTGCACAACGTCGACGCGAAAACCGGTCAGCTCGCCGTGCGCAAGACGGTGCAGAACGGTGTCGTGGGAACGGGATTCGTTTGCACCGGCGGCTGCATGAGCTGGGTGATCACCGATCTCGCGACGGCGAGGGCCTATGGCTGGGCGCCGGTCGCGCTCCCGGACGGCAAGGGGAACTTCGTCGCGCCGACCAGGGAAAGCCTGCAGCTGGCCGCCGATTCGATGGAGGTCGGCGCGGACGGGACCGTGCAGCCGGGCACCGTGACCAAGGACGGCGCGTACCCGCTGACCTTCGTGGAATACCTGGCGGCACCGGTCAATCCGTTGATCGACGCGACCTGCAAGCCGATGACCGAAAAGCAGGCGCAGCTGAAGGCGGTCGCCGAACTGGCGAGCGGCTACGGCCAGTCGCTGCTCCCACCGGGGATGACCCCGTTGAGCCCTGGCCTGGCGGCCACCGTTCCCGCGCGAGTGGCCAAGATCGGCACCGGGACGGTCCAAGACGCCTGTCAGGAAAGGGAAGAAGCGAAGAATCCGCCACCGGCGGGCGGGAACGGTGCCACGACGGCCGCCAATTCCTCGTTGACCGGTCCCAGCGGGGGAACGGGTTCGCCTGCGGGGACGTCGGCGACGGCGGCCGCCTCCGGTCCCGCCGCCGCGGCCGCGCCGACGCCGGAAAGCGTGCTGGCGGCCAAGAATCTCGCCGAGTCGATCGACATCCCGAAGTTCCCGGGGGCGGGCGTGCTGGGCGCGCTCATTCCCTTGGTGGCGTTGGTGATCCTGGCGACGTTGCCGTCCGCGACGGCGTACGTCGCCGCCGGACGCCCGGTGCCGAGGTGGCTGGTCGTCGCCTTGGCCGAGATCGGGGCCGCGTTCGCGATGCTTTTCGGTCTCCTGCGGCGTAAATCGGCCGGAGGGACGGCGTGAGCACCTCCGTCGAAGAACCGGAAACCCGCTTCCTGAGTTTCGGTCCGGGATGGATCGGCACCGTCCTCGCCGCTTGGCTGGTCACCACCTTGGTGGCGCTGGCCCTGGTCGTCTACGCGCTGGGGCCGATGCTCCAGGCGAGCGACCAGCGGAAGGCACTGGGCGAGATCCGCGGTGAGATCGGCCTGGCGCTGGGGGCCGGCCAAAGCCTCTTCGGTGCCGCTCCGCCCACCGAACCGGTCGAGTTCGGCAAGCCGGTCGCCGTGCTGGAGATTCCCGCGCTGAAACTGCGGCAGGTCGTCGTCGAAGGCGCGTCGAGCGGGGAAACCGCGTCCGGGCCGGGCCACGTGCCGGGGACCGCCGGTCCCGGGCAGCCGGGCAACGCCGCGATCGTGGCGCGCAACGCGGGTTACGGCGGTCCGTTCGGTTCGCTGGAGGCACTGGGGCCCGGTGACGAAATCGTCGTCGCGACGACTCAGGGCAAATCCGTCTACCGCGTGACCGAGAAGGCCACGCGCCCGCTCGACGAGGGTGCCGACTACGGCAAGACCCAGAACGATCGGCTGACCTTGGTGACCTCCGCGTCCTGGTGGCCGCTGGCCTCGCAGGAAGCGACCGTGGTGACCGCGGTCCTGGAGGGCAGGCCGTTCCGGCCCACCCCGCAGAACGGCAAGGCGGACGCGCAGGACGGGCGGACCGGCGACGGCGACGCGTGGGCCGGGCTGGTGCTGGCCTTCGGCGGATTCGTGGCGGCGGCGGCCGGGGCGACCTTCCTCTACCGCCGGTGGCGGCCGGTTTCCACCTACGTCATCACCGGGCCGGTGCTGCTCACTCTGGCGTCGCTGGCGGCTTTGGCACTTTGGCGACTGTTTCCGGCTTGGGCTTAAGAGCGATTTCGGTCTTTTCGGACCGAAATCGGTCTCACCATGTGGCGCTTCCCCCGATACCGACTTTGGTCGGTGGACTCCTCACTGATCGCTCTTTAGGTTCTCCCCATTGCACCCGGTCAGGGTAATTCATTCGGGCGACCGAAGGAATTCCTGTCACGGGCTGTGCCGGTGAAAAACAGGGAGAGAGTTCGATGAGCAGATTCAGCCGGGTGGTCACATGCTCGGTTCCGGTCGCGGTCGGTGCTTTGCTGCTGTCGACCGCGGTTTCCAGTGCCCAGCCGTCGGAAGAGGTGCGCACCCAGGCCGGGATCAGCGCACTGCAGAGCATCAAGAAGAGCCTCACCCCGGCCGAGCGCAAGCAGTCGAGCCAGCTCGTCGTCGAGAAGCGCCTCCGCGCCGACAAGGGCCTGGCCGGCAAGCTGCCCGAGTACCGGACCGGGCTGGGCGTCAGTGACGCCGGCACGGTCGCGGTGGACATCAAGGGCGCCGGACAGTCCCTGGTGGACGCCGTCAAGGCGGCGGGCGGCACCGTCCGCTACGCCTCACCCGCCGGAGCGATCCGCGCCGATCTCCCCCTGACCGCGGTGGACGCGATCGCCGGACGCGGTGACGTCGCCGAGGTCAAGGCCGCTTCCCAAGCCATGACCTGGAACGAATCCGCGCCGCAGGACCGGCGGCAGGCCGCGGCCAAGAAGACCGCCGCCGCGCTGCAGGTCGCCGAGGGCGACAAGGCGCACGGCAACGACACCGCCCGGACCAAGTACGGCGTCACCGGCGCGGGCCAGAAGGTCTGCGTGCTCTCGGACGGCATCAAGTCGCTCCAGGCGTCGCAGACCGCCGGCGAGCTCCCCGCCGTCGACGTCCTCCCCGGCCAGGCGGGCAGCGGTGACGAGGGCACCGCGATGCTGGAGATCATCCACGACATGGCGCCCGGCGCCGCGCTCGGTTTCGCGACCGCCTTCACCAGCGAGCAGAGCTTCGCCGACAACATCCGCGCCCTGCGCGCCACCGGCAAGTGCACGATCATCGTCGACGACGTCTCCTACTTCGACGAGTCGCCGTTCCAGGACGGCCCGGTCGCGCAGGCCGTCAACGACGTGACCGCGGACGGCGCGCTCTACTTCTCCTCCGCGGGGAACTCGGGCAACCTGACCGACGGCACCAGCGGCTACTACGAGGGTGACTTCCGCGGTTCCGGCAGCAAGATCTCCGGGATCACCGGGACGCCGCACGACTTCGACCCGAGCGCCACGACCCAGCTGTACAATGCGCTTTCGCCGAACTCCGTCGGCCGCTACGTCACCCTGTTCTGGTCCGACCCGTGGGGCAAGGCCACCAGCGACTACGACCTGTTCGTCCTGAACTCGTCCGGTGCGGTCGTCGCCTCCAGCGAGGGCGCGCAGAACGGCACCCAGAACCCGTACGAGATCGCCCAGGTCCCGGCCAGCGGCTCGGGCTTCAAGGTCGCCGTGGTCAAGTACAGCGGCGCCGACCGGTTCATCGCGCTCAACGTGATCCGCGGCCGCTTCGTCGCCTCCGGTGACCTGAAAGCCTTCAGCACCAACGGTGTCACCTCCGGCCACTCGGCGGCCGTCAACGCCTTCAGTGTCGCGGCCGCCCCGGCCGCCGGTGCCTTCGGCCGCGCGCTCGAAGCCGGTGACCCGGCGAACCCGGCCGGTCCGTACCCGGGTCTGTTCACCGCCGCCAGCAAGTGGGAACGGTTCACCTCGGACGGTCGCCGTCACCAGTTCTACCACCCGGACGGCTCGATGATCACCCCCGGCAACGTGTCCTCGACCGGTGGCGCGACGCGGAACAAGCCGGACATCACCGCGGCCGACGGCGTCGCGACCTCGGTGAGCGGCTTCCAGCCGTTCTTCGGGACCTCGGCCGCCGCGCCGAGCGCCGCCGCCATCGCCGCGTTGCTGAAGCAGGGCAAGCCGACCGCGACCCAGGCGGAGATCAGGAACGCGCTCGTGTCGACCGCGATCGACCTCGGCGCCCCGGGCTTCGACCCGGTCACCGGCGCGGGCGTGATCATGACCGACCCGGCGCTCGCCGCACTGGGCGTCGCCCCCAAGTAGTCCCGTTGCGCGTGAAGGCCCCCTTCCCTCGGCTCAGCAGAGGGAAGGGGGCCTTCACGCACTAGGAGGGTCAGGACTTGACGCAGGACAGGCCGTTCGGGCCCGAGACGGTCAGGAAGCCGTACCGCTTGATGGTGGTGGCGAGCTGGCCACCACACAGCGGGCTGGCGGTCGCGGCGGTGTCACCGGCGGCGAAGCCGACGGCGCGCTGGGCCTGGTCGTAGCTCGGCGTGCGGGTGTCGAGCACGTGGTAGACGCTGCGCGAACCCAGGAACGCCGTGGTGAAGGCCGGGGTGTAGTTGCCCGCCGAACCGGCGACCGGGGACCCGTTGAAGCCGGCGCCGGTCAGCGGGTTCACGGTGAAGCCCGCGCGCTTGTCCGCGGTCACCGCGTTGCCCTGGGCGATCCACTGCGCGATGGAGAACGGGGCGATCGCGTTGGCGCGGTCGGCGGCGAGGATCGAGTTGCCGTCGTGCTCCTGGAACCGCTTGATGGTGACCGGCTTGGTGGTGGGGTCGAAGCCGAGGACGGTGGTGGTGAAGAAGCTCAGTGTGCCGGAGCCGGTCTGGGGCAGGTAGACGACGATGGCGGCGTTGGCGCCACCGACCTGGTTCCAGTTGGTGATGGAGCCGTCGTAGATACCGCGCAGCTGCGCCAGCGTGAGGGACAGGCCCGCGCCCGAGCCGGTCGCCGAGGACGACCAGGTGACACCGTCGGTGGCGAAAGCGTAGTACTCGAACGACGCGGGGTCGGACGAGCCGCGGGGCGACGACGACCGCGCGATGTCGATCTTGCCGTCGCCCGCGTCGCCGGAGGCCTTGAGCGCGGCCTTGCCCTGGGACGAGCCGTTCGGCGGCAGGGTGGTCGTGGTGTTGTAGACGACCTCGTCGGCGTACAGGTCACCGGGAACGGTGAAGGTGCCGCCCGGCGCGAGCAGCGGCGGGATGTTGACGTGGTTGTCCGGGTCGGTGTTCCAGGCGGCGCCGTTGGCGTTGGCCAGGATCGCGCCGGTGATGTCGACGGTGGTGTCCGAGCCCGCCGCGGCCAGGACGTCTTCGAGGCCGTTGGCCGGGGCGACCGCCGAGGCGGTGCCGGTCAGGGTGAGGCAGGCACACGCGGCGATCGCGGTGGCGCCGAGAAACCGAGTGGTACGAGCACGCATCTTGTTTGCACTCTTTCTCTAGTCCCCAAGTCGTCACGGGATTCCGTGACTTGCCACAATCCTCGCTCCGCAACACTGTCCGGCGACGGTGCTTCGCGTTCCCGCCCGACGTCCTGGTGGTTAATCTCCGGGGAACGCACTTTCCGTGAGCGGTCGTCACGGAGAACGATTCGGTGAAATACCGCCGGAATCGCGACGGTATTTCCGGCGCCAATCGGCGATGGTCTCGATGCCTTCGCCGATGGACGCCTCGGTGGTGGCCGAGCGGAATCGGTCGAGGCCGCGTTGCGCCTCGATACGCCGCCCGTAGGCATGGCTGGCGATCGCGACGATGCGGTCTTCCCGATGCAGGCGCCAGCGCCAGCGTCCCCCGCTGAGATGACTGAAATCGCTGGTCAGCTCGGAAACATGGGCGCTGAGCCAGGCGATCGCGGCGAGGCATTCCTCGGCTCGCGGATAGTCGTCGGGCGCCGAACCCAGCGACACGTTGTTGCCGCCGAGCAGCCGCCATCGGATGGTCTGTTCGCCGGTCTGGACCAGCTGGAAGCGCGGATTCTTCTTCACTGTCCACCACTCCGGCGACGAAGTGAACGGTGTGAATTCCCCCTGGGCACATCCGGTGAATCGCCTCGACGCGGTGAAGGGGTTACCGATTTTCGTGAAGGCGCGACGGCCGACGGGTGAACGTTTTCCGCCGACGGCGGCGCGCTAGCCTGAACGGACGCGGGTAATCGGAAAACAATCACCGAGCCGGATCGGTCCGGCACGGTCTGCGAGGAGGTTCGATGGGCAACGGCAGGACCGCGGTCGTCACCGGGGCGGGTTCCGGGCTCGGCAGGGAGATCTCCCGCGCGTTACTCGGCGCCGGTTACCGGGTCGCCCTCGCCGGCCGCCGCGCGGACGCGCTGGTCGAGACCGCCGACGGCGACACGAACGCGCTTCCCGTACCCGCCGACGTCGCCGACCCGGAGTCCGTCGCCGCGTTGTTCGAGACCGTCCGTGCGGAATGGGGGCGGCTGGATCTCCTGGTGAACAACGCGGGTGTTTCGGTGGGCGGGACCGTCGACGAACTGTCCTTCACGGACTGGAAACGCGCCGTCGACACCAACCTGACCGGGATGTTCCTGTGCGCGCAGCAGGCCGTGCGGCTGATGAAGGCGCAGGACCCGCGCGGCGGGCGGATCATCAACAACGGTTCGATCTCCGCGCACGCCCCGCGCCCCGCGTCCGTCGCCTACACCGCGACGAAACACGCGGTGACCGGGCTGACGAAGTCGATCTCCCTCGACGGGCGGGCCTGGAACGTCGCTTGTGGACAGATCGACATCGGCAACGCCGCCACCGAGATGACCCTGCGGATGGCCGACGGGATCCCGCAGGCCGACGGCAGCGTCAAGGCCGAGCCGACCTTCGACGCCCGGCACGTCGCGGACGCCGTGCTGTACATGGCCGGGCTGCCGCTGGACGCGAACGTCCAGTTCCTGACCGTCACGGCGACCGCGATGCCGTACATCGGGCGGGGTTAGCGTCAAGCCTCGTGAGTGGTAAGGACGGTTATCGAGGGGTAAGGCAAACGTGGCGTGCCGGAGTCGGCGGCAGGAGCGGGACTCGTCGAAGAGGCACCTTCCTGACTGTCCATAAGGGACGTTTTCCGAGGTGTCAGTGCCCGAGTTGAGCGATTCGCGCGGTTTGGCGAGGGGGTCGTGAGTGGCAAAGAGGGTTATTGAGGGGTAAGGCAAACGTGTCGGGTGCGGTGGGCGGTCCGCTCATGGCCGCCTTCGATCGTGTCGCGAAAGCCACGTCGACGGCGTAGCGAAGGGCCCCTTCCCTACCTTCAGAGTAGGCAAGGAGGCCTTCACCACCACCCGGGGCGATCACTTTGAACAGACGGTGCGAAAGTGGCTTTCGCAACACGCCACATTTGCCTTACCTCTCAATAGAAACCCTACTTGCCACTCACGACCCCCTTGGCAAACCGGACATATGCCCTTTGGGTCGACATTTCGTCGCTGAAAAGCGTCCCTTGTGGACACTGGGAGCGCGGTCGACTCCTGTCGGCCAGTTCAGAACCACGCCGCGAAGGCCTCCTCTCTGCCCTTGACCCAGCGAAGGGGTCTTTCATCGCAGAGGCTCTATCACACCCACAATTGACTTACCGCTCAATAGAACCGTCCTAGCCGCTCACGAGAGCGTCAGGGGATCACCTTCGCCTTCCGGAACTCGTCGAACAGCCGGAAGAACATCGCCGAGGTCTCGGTGTATTCGTGGAAACCGGCCCGCCGGGCCTTCGAGCCGTCCGCGAACATGTCGTAGTCCCAGCCGAACACGAAGTCCGCGAACGCCCACGACGACGAAACGGCGCTGTACGGCACGTCGAGGCCGTACTTCGCGGCGATCGACGTCCAGAGTTCTTCCTTGTCCGCCATGACGACGTCCAGCGACATCGGCAGCGGCGGCGCCACCTCCAGGTCGAAGTACCGCGCGATCCGCGGCCAGAGGTCGCTCCATCGGAACAGGTCTCCGTTCGCGATGTTGTACGCCTCGTTCTCCGAACCGGTGGCCCACACGGTGGCCTTCGCCAGCAGCCCGGCGTCGGTCATCTCCAGGAGGCTGTCGTACGCGCCGGGTTTGCCGGGGAAACGCAGCGGCAGGCCGAGTTCCTTCGAGATCGACGCGTAGACCGCGATGGCCAGCGCGAGGTTCATCGGGTTGCCCAGCGCGGTGCCGCCGACCACCGACGGCCGGATCGCCGACCACGTCCAGGATTTCCCGGCCTGGCGCTTCTCCAGGAACTCCTGCTGGTCCACATTGAACTCGGGCGGCATATGCCCGGCGTCGTCTTCGCGCGCCGGGGTCTTGAACGGGCCGAGGTGGGCGCCGTAGACCTTGTAGCCCTGCATGAGGCTGATGTGGCGCAGTCCGGGCGCGACGGGCTCGATCGCGTCGACGAGGTTGGTCAGCATCGCCAGGTTCGGCGCGACCAGTTCGGCCCAGGTCGGCTTGTCGACATAGGCCGCGTAGAACACGTGCGTGACGTCGTCCAGGCCGCCGAGCTTCGCGCGAGTGTCGTCCGCGTCGAGCAGGTCGACCGCGATCTGGCCCGGGCCGCCGCGGCGCGACAGGCCGATGACACGCCAGCCGGGCAGGGTCTCCAGGTGTTCGATCAGGTTCTTGCCGATGACCCCGTTGGCCCCGGCGACCAGGGCGACCTTGCGTTCTTCGTTCATGTCTTCAAGCCTGGACCCGCCACAGAGATAAGTCCAAGGCATAGATATCACCGCTCCGATAAACTCTCTTCATGACAAGCTTGCGGCAACTCGAGTACCTGGTGACCGTCGTCGACACCGGCTCGTTCACCAAGGCCGCCGAGTTGCTGCACGTGACGCAGCCCGCGCTGTCGCATCAGGTGCGCGCGCTGGAGAAGGGCGTCGGCGGCCCGCTGCTCGAACGGCTGCCGCGCAGCGTCCGGCTCACCCCGATGGGCCGCGCCATGCTGCCGCACGCCCGCGCCACCCTCGCCGACGCCGAACGCGCGCGGTGCGCGGCCCGGCAGGCGTCCGGGCTGGAGGCCGGGGAACTCCAGATCGCGACGGTCTACTCGGTCGGCATCGGGGTCCTGCCCGCGGCGTTGCGGGTCTGGCGCCGGGAGCGGCCGGAGGTCGACGTGCGGCTGGTGGAGTTCCGGCACGCGGACGAGCTCCGGGAGGCCATGGCGGCAGGGGAGGCCGACGTCGCGGTCGGCCCGGTCCCGCGGGCTTGGGAGGGGCCGGTCCGCGAAATCGGTGCCGAGGAGTTCGTCGTGGTCCTGCCGATCGACGGGCCGCGCGAGGACGACGGCACCGGCGTCGTCGATCTGGCGACCCTCGCCGACTGCGCGTGGGTGCACTACGCGCCGGGCAACGGCCTCGCCGACCTCGTCGACCAGGCGTGCGCCGCGGCGGGGTTCCAGCCGAGGGCGGCGGTCCAGACCGAACAGAGCGCGGCGGCCCCGGTACTCGCGGCGGCGGGGCTCGGTCCCGCGCTGGTCCCGGCCAACGTCCTGCCCGCAGGCTTCCACGGCCGCGTCCTGCGGCCCGAACCGGCGATCCGGCGCACGCTCGCCGCCTATTGCCGCGGCACGCCCGACCCGCTGACCTCGGCCTTCATCGACGTCGTCGCGGGCGAGTGCACGCTCGGGTCACCGCACGGAGGCACCTGACAGGTCCACCCCGCCGAACGCCGTCGCCTTGACGTCGCCCACCCTGTCCGCCCAAACGGCGTGCCCGTGCCCGGACCACAGCGGCACGACCGGGAGATCCCGGAGCAACTGGTTCTCCACCAGCCGGTAGACCTCGCCGCTCTCGCCTGCTTCGGTCTCCTCGGCCGATTTCAGCAGGTCGGCGAACCCGTCGCTCTGATATCCGGTCGCCTTCGCGAGCTCGGCCAGCACCTCCTGCGGGCTCGGCGTCATCAGGGCCACGTCGATCGCGAACGGTCCCTGTCCGGGCTCCGCGGCGAGCGGGACGCCGACCGCCGCGCCGACCTGCTCCGCGAGCGGACGCAGCCAGCTCGCCTGCGACTGTCCGAAGTGGACGGGTGTGGCCGGGAACTCCGCCTGGGACAGCAGGGATTTTCCGGCCTCGGCGTCGAACGTGCAGGGACGGCAGGTGCTGCTGCGCTCACCCGGCGCGACGGCGGGCGGCAGCAGCGATTTCGCCGGGTCCACCTGCTTGCCGAGGACGCCGGCCTCCAGCGCCGCGCGGTCGATCCCGAGCGCGAAGCCGTGCCGGACGGTCGCGTCGGAGAAGTGCTGTGCGGTCAGGGGAAACCCGAGGTAGGCGACGGTGGGCAGGGCCCACATCACGTGCCGCCGCGCGAAATCGGCGTGCATGGCTTCGTGGCGATCGCCGGGGACGAAGGTGGAGAGGTCGAGTTTCCCGGCCTTGACCTCGTCGTACTGCGCCGCCGCGTCGCCGGTCTTGAGTTCGATCACGCGCGCCTTGCCCGGCGCGTCCGCCACGCGGATCAGTTTGCCGCCCGATGGCTGCCACGGGCCGTCCAGCCGGAACGGCCCGTTGCCGACGGGACGCTGCGCGAAACCGGTCCAATTACGGGAAGTCAGTGCCGACGCGGGCAACGGGACCAGCGCGGGCGAGGAGAGCAGGGCGGGAACCTGACCGGACGCCCGGTCGAGCACGAGCCGGATGGTCAGCGGGTCCGGTGCGGTGATCTCCTTGGCCCGCAAGAGATCCTTGATCACCCGCGACGCCTGCCACTGTTCCGCGCCGATCGTCTTCCAGGTGTCCACATAGGACTGCGCTGTCACCGGGGTGCCATCGTGGAACTTCCCGCCGTCCTTGAGCTTCACCGTCCACGTGATCCGATCGGAGCTGGTGAACGCTTCGGCCGCCCGCGGCGTCGACCTCCCCGTCGCCGGGTCGTAATCGGCCAGCGGCGTCCACAGCGCGCCGGCGAGCATCCGCCCGGACTGGTCGCGGACGTCCGCGGGCAGCAGGGTCGCCGGGGCGGCCAGGCCCACGCGCAGAACGTCCGGTGCGGGCGGTTCGCCGGATTCCGAGCAGCCCGCCGCGACCAGGGCGGCGGCCAGGAGTGGGACCAGAAGACGCAAGCGCATGAGGATGTCATAGCAGTCCCGCACCGAGCAGTCCCACAGACCAATGGCGGTTGTGCGGGCAAAGTGGCGATCATAAGGTGCAGGGACCAGCCTGGGAGGTTTCTGTGCGAGGAAACTGGTTGCTCCGTTCGTGCTTGGCGCTCGCCACGGTCACCGCGACCCTGATCGCCACCGGTCTGCCCGCGGCGGCCTGCGGCGAGGAGGACAAACCGGCCGGCGAGAAGGTCCGGGTCGCGGGTGCCCCCGGCGCGGTGAAGAACGTCAAGGCCGTCGGCAACGTGCCCGACGCGCAAGGCGCCATCGCCATGGGGTTCCTGCAGTACGGCAACCGTGACGTCATGGCGGTTTCCGGCGAGTTCGGCCTGAAGGTCTACGACCTCACGAAGAACCCCACCGCGCCGAAGCTGATCGGTGAAGTCAGCCTTCCCGGTCTGTGGGAGACCGAGGACACCGAGGTCGACGTCAAGCGCAAGCTCGTCTTCCTCGCGCGCGACCCGCGGGCCTACGGCGGTACCACGCAGACCGGCGAGTCCGGTATCTACATCATCGACCTGAAGAACCCGGACAAACCGGCCATCCTCAGCTATACCAAGGTGCCCGCCGGCCACACGACCAGCTGCGTCGACGACTGCCGGTATCTGTGGACCGGCGGTCCCGCGAAGGCCGCGAACCAGCCCGCGGAGTGGGGCGGCCGCCCGATCTGGGTGACCGACATCCGCGACCCGCGCAACCCCAAGACGTTCCCGAACCCGATCGAACTCGCGCGCAACGACGGCAAGACCGACTACGTGCACGACGTCCAGGTCGACGCCGAGGGCGTGGCGTGGGTGTCCGGACGAGGCGGCGTCCGCGGTTACTGGACCAACGGCCACCACCGCGATCCCGTGCGGGGGAAGGTCCGCCGCGCGACCGCGTTCGACCCGGTGCCCTACGCGGGCGGCGGGATCGAGGAGACGGCGGCGCCGTCGAAGTTCATGCACAACAGCTTCCACCCGGCGGGACACCGCTCGGCCGACGGCGCCGACGCGAACCGCTGGCACGGCCGAGACCTGATCTATGCCACCGAAGAAAGCTTCCTCGACGGCTGCGCCGGTGACGGCGTGCTGACGATCTCGTCGCTGAAGAACTCGTACAACGGCGAGGGCTGGCGCTCGACGCCGGAGAAGCCGTTCCGCCTCGAGTCCGTCGGCACCTGGAGCGTCGCCGGGCAGGAAGGCAGCGACCCGGCGTCGGGTGACTGCTCCGCGCACTACTTCGACATCCGCGGCAAGGTCCTCGTGCAGTCGTTCTACGCGCAGGGCACGCGATTCCTCGACGTCAGCGACCCGACCGACCCGAAGCAGATCGCCTACTTCCGCCCGGCGGACGCCAGCGCGTGGGCGCCCTACTGGCACAAGGGTTACGTCTATGTCGCCGACAACACTCGCGGAATCGACATCCTGAAGCTCACCGCCTGAGGGAAGATGTTCCCCATGCGCACCATGGGGAAGACGTCGGGGATCACGGCCGCGGTCGTCCTGATCGCGGCCTGTGCCCCGGCACCGCCGGAGGAAATGGCCGTCCGCACCGATCCGGCGCCGGTCGCCGAGGATTTCCCGGAGGTCGGCGAGATCGTCCAGGCGTCCTGGGTCGAGGAGAGGATAGGCGCCTCCGAAGGGCGGGAGGCGGCACCCGGACCGAGCGACCTCCGGTTTTCCGCTCTGGTGAAGCTACGTCGTGAGGCCGTCGCGAAGGTGCTGGACGGCTACAAGTGTCAAGCGGGTTCTCCGGCCGTGCCCGAGTCCTTGACGGGACTCTTCCCGTCCGGGGTGAAGTGGCTTTCCTGCGAGCTGCCCACGACCACCAAGGCACGGACCGCGTTCGTCGCCGACGGGTCCGAGCAGGCCTTCCTCACGTCGACGACCATGTGACAGAACCGTGCGAAGCCGGTGATCAGCGGTCATGGTGGTGACATGATCCGTTTCTAGCTTGGCGCCATGACCACTTTGCTCGACCGGGCCCCGGTGCACGCTCCCGGGAAGACCCCGCGGCGAAGCGTCACCGCGCTGTTCGGCATCGCCGTCCTCGTGGCCGGATACACCGGGTTCCGGTTGCCGGGGGAGTGGGCGGCGACCCTGCAGTCCGTGTCCCTGGCCGACGGTTTCCACCGGCGTTTCCTCGTCGGGACGCTCCTGAAGCCGTTCGGACATGACTACCTCGTCTTCGCGGTCGCGAGTTTCGTGGTCCTCGGCGCGGTGCTGGCGACCGTGGCGCTCGCCTTCTTCCACAGCCGCACCGAAAGCCGTCGGCTGCTGATCGTCGCCTGGCTCCTGCTGCCGTGCGGCGGCTACCTGTTCCACGAGGTCGGCTACTTCGACCAGGTGCTGTATCTCCTGCTGTTCGGCGCGCTGTGGGCGTTGCATCGGAACAGGCTTGTGTTCGCGAGCGCGGTGATGGCGCTTTCGGTGACGGTGCACGAGATCGCGCTGCTCACCGTGCTGCCGGTATTCGGGTTCGCCCTGCTGCGAAAGCTCCCGTTTCGGCGCGCGTGCGCACTGCTCGCTCCGGGCGCCGTGCTCGGCCTGGGGATCCTCGCGCTGCCACCCGCCGCACCCGGCGCTGTCGAAGGACTCCGGCGGTCACTGTCCACAGCGGACTTTCCCTACCGCGTCGACGCGCTGGATCTGTTCGGGCGCACCCAGGCCGAGAGCTGGCGGCTGTACTCGATCACCGCCGTGCTGCTCTATCTGCTGCCCATCGCGGCCGTGGTGATCGGCGGTTTCCTGTACCTGCACCGGCCCACGCTCGCGGCCGTGGTGCCCGCCGCCGCGATCGGGGCGCCGGTGCTGCTCGCGTTCGGCGGCTGGGACGACGCCCGGTGGGGCTTCCTGCTGGTCACGAACTTCGTCCTGGTGATGTGGCACCGGCTCGGTCACCGTGAGCTGAAGCTGTCCCAGGCAGGAGTGCTGACCGCGTTGTTCCTGATCCTCACCCACGTCCCGATGCCGTACTTCGACGGCTACGCGCCACGCGGGCTCACGCTGGTGACTCCCGTGGAAGACGCACGGTGAAGACGGCGCCGCGGTCGTTGCGCACGGTGATGTCCCCGCCGTGGATCAGCGCGTTCTCCCTGGCGATCGACAACCCCAGCCCGCTGCCCTCGGTCGCCTGGCGCGCGTGATCGCCGCGCACGAACCGGTCGAACAGGATCGGGCGCAACTCCTCGGGCAACCCTGGCCCGGAGTCGGCGACCCGGATCGTCACCGAGTCGGAAAGGCCTTCCATGGACACGGTGATCGGGGTCCGGCCGTACCGTTCGGCGTTGACCAGCAGGTTGCACACGATGGTGTGGACGCGGCGCGGGTCGGCGGAGACGGTCGTGTCGCCGGTGCTCGTCACCTGGACGGGCGTCTCCGGCACGCTCACCTCGATCGCGTCCTCGACGAGCGCGGGCAGGTCGACGAGTTCGGGGCGCAGGTCCGCGGAACCCGCGTCGAACCGCGAGATCTCCATCAGGTCTTCGACGAGCCGCGCCAGGCGCCGGGCCTGCGTGCCGAGCAACTCGGTCGCGCGGGTCCTGATCTCGGGGCTGGCGTCGTCGAGGGTGTCGACCGTGGCGACCATCGACGCGAGCGGGGTCCGCAGGTCGTGGGCGACGTCGGCGACGAACCGTTGCTGCTGACGGTCCTTGGCGCGCAGTTCTTCGATCGCCGCGCCGACCCGATCGGCCATCGTGTTGAACGACGCGGCGAGGTCGGCGAGTTCGTCGCGGCCCTTCACGGGGACACGCACGTCGAAGGCGCCGTCGCCGAGGTCGCGGGCGGCGGAGGCGACTCGCAGCACCGGTCGCCGGACCCGGCCCGCCGCGAAGACGGCGGCCGCCACACCGAGGACGGCGACACCGAGGGCGATCCACCCCAGCTTCCACCGCTGGGCCGCCAGATCCTGCTCGAACGTGGTGAGGTCGAAGAACTGCACCACCCAGTACGCGACGAAGTTCGCGCTCACCACGAGGAGCCTGCGGCCGGTCGCCGGATCGGTCGTGACCGTCGACAGCAGCTTTCCCGGGCCTGTGGTTCGCAGGAGGACCACGTCCTTCACGCTTTCCAGCGCGGCTCGCCGGTCGGGAGGGTTCACGTTCTTGGTGCCAGTCGCCCAATCGAGGCTTAGTGGCGAGGGCTTGACGACCACGGGAGGTCCTTCGGGTGCCTTGAAGTCGTCGTTGGTCAGTTGGGGGTGGCTCGTGACGAGCATCCAGTCCGCCGCCGCCGTATCCATCCCCTGGGAGAACAGGTCCAAGGCCTGCGGGTTGCCCGCCATGAACTGTTCGAGATGGGGCCATGCCTGTCCGAACGTCGCCCCGAACGACGTCTTCGCCGCGGCGGTGAAACTGTCGAGCGCGTCGTCCTCTTGGATTTTGGCCGCACTGAAGGCCATCAAGACCGTCGCCGTCGTGGTCACCACCACGACCGCCGCGGTCACCCGGGCACGGAGTCCGAACCTCATTCGCCCACCAGCCGGTAGCCGAGTCCGCGCACGGTCTTCAACACCACGGGATTCGCCGGATCGTCCTCGATCTTCGCCCGCAGCCGCGCGACCGCCGCGTCGACGATCCGCGAGTCGCCGACGTAGCCGTAGTCCCAGACCCGTTTCAGCAGCGTCTGCCTGCTCAGTACCTGGTTGGGATGTTCGGCGAACTCGACCAGCAACCGGATCTCGGTCGCGGTGAGCGCCAGTTCGACGCCGTCGCGCGTCACGCTCATCGCGGTCGCGTCGATCTCCAGCCGTCCCACCCGCAACTGACCGGCCGACGGCCCGGGAGCGGTGACGGCACGCCGTCCGATCGCCTTGATCCGTGCGTCGATCACCCGCGGTTCGGCGGGTTTGACCACGTAATCGTCGGCGCCACACTCCAGGCCAGCGACGATGTCGATCGGGTCGCCGCGGGCGGTCAGCAGGACCAGCGGCAGACGGCTGCGGGCGCGGATCCGGCGGCACACCTCGAAGCCGTCCATCCCGGGCAACATGACGTCGAGCAGGACGAAGTCGAGTTCGAGCCGGTCGGTGAACAGCGCCTCCAGCGCCCGCTCCCCGGTCGGCGCGACGTCGACATCGTGCCCGAGTGCCTTCAGCGCGAGTGTGAGCGCTTCGGCCAGTGCTACGTCGTCCTCGACGAGCAGGATGCGCGGCATGGTTCTCCCAAGATCGAAAGGCTCACCGATCGTAAGGGCGCTCTGTCGCACTCGCCCGGATCGGCGGCGGAACCGTCGCAGAGCCGTGCGGTCTCGTCACAAACCCCGGTTCTCTGTTTCACTGTCGTATTCGCGAGCGAGGGGGAACCATGTCGGTCGAGGTGGGGAACGATCCTGCGGGAAAACGCGCGTCCGGCTACTTCGGATTCTCCGATGTGGCGGTGATCGCGGCCGGTGCGGTGTCCGGTGCTGTCGGCGCCTACGCCTACTACAGCGAGCCGCTTCGGCCACTGGCGCACAGCTTCACCCTTTGGATCGTGCTGATCGTCGCCGTCGTCCCCGGGATGCCGAGGCGTCGGGCAGTGGTTCGAGCGGTTTGCGCGCTGATCGCGGCGGTACTCGCGTTCTATCTCGGCAAGGCGGTGATGTACGGCGTCAAGTACGCGGGCATGCCCTACCGGATCGACCTGCCGACGCTCGTACTGTGGTGTGGTCTGGCTGTTGCCGGTGGCCTCGTCGCCGGACTCGTGCTCGATGCCGTCGGGCGGACCGACCGGCGCGGCACCGTGGCCACCGCGGCGGTCATGGGTCTGCTGGTCGCCGACCTCGTCCGGCGGTCCGACCGGTCCGGAGTCGGAACCTTGGCGGTCGTGACGGCCCTCGCGATCGCCTTCGTGGCTTGGCGGGGAATCCGCTCGCGCCGGCAGGCCGCCCAGGTCGCCTTGGCCGCTCTGCCGATGGGACTTGCCGGTCTCGTGGTCGTGTCAGCGCCGGACTTCTTCGAGGGCTTGTTCGGCAACCTCAGTTTTTGAGCTTCGGGTTCCAAGCCGTCAGCGTCAGCTTGCCCGTGGTCCCGAGGTCGGTGTCGACCGTGATCCGCTGCTCCGGGTCACCCTTCGCGGCCGCGACCGTCACGTAGGCGCCCGCTTCCGGCGAACCCACGGTGACGGTGTTCGACCACGAGACGACCGAGAGCAGTGTCCCGCCGGGCTGAACCGTCTGCGCGCTGACACCGGGATCGATCGCCATGTACGACGTCCCGTGCTCGACCTCGACCGCCATCGGCCGCTTTTCCTTGTCCAGCAAGCGGACTTCGGGATAGCCGGTGAGCGTGCGCGGTGTCGTGCCGCAGTTGGTGAGGGTGAGCACGATCGCGCGATGGCCCAGCGCGGCCTCGACCGGCCCGGATTTCACCGCCACCCCGGTGCCGAGACAGCCCGCCGGTTCGACGGTGCCCGGCACCGGCGTGGGCACGGGCTGAGGGACCGGCGCCGGGGGCGGGGGCTCAGCGCACCCCGCCACGAAGAGCAGTAGTCCGCCCAGCAACCCCAGTTTTCCCAGCACGCCGGAACCCTATCGCTGTCCGTGAAGGCCTCCTTCACTACCGTCAGGGTAGGCAAGGAGGCCTTCACGGACACGCCATGGTTTGCCTTACCCCTCAAGAAGCCAGCAACTCCTGTAACTCGCGGATGGCGTTGGCCAGTTCGGTCGCGAACAGCTCCATCTCGTGTGCCACGTGCTTCGGCGTGCACAGGTACAGATTCAACGACTCCGGCAGCAGCACGTACGCGACACCGATGCACTGCGGGCTGGTCGACCCGAAGCCGAAGTACTGGATGTTCACCGACGGCGCCGAGCTCGTGCTCAGGTAGTCGTCGCGCATCTTCAACCAGCCGGGTGACGAGTACAGCGCCGGAGAGTCCTCGACGCCGCGCCGCTTCTGGATCAGCTGCAGCTCCCACAGGTGCTGCTCCGGCGCGTCACCCGCCTGACACTCCTTCGCCCGCGTGACGTGCTTCGCGGCCGCCGCGCGGAAGGCCGCCTGACGCGTCTGCCGGTCGGCCTGCGGGTCGTCCATCACCTGGACGAACCACTGCACCTCGGGCGTCACCACGCGCATCGCTTCGGTGCGCCCATTCTGGTACTGCCGCGTCGCGATCGACTCGTACGTCGCGCCGGTGATCCCCTTCGCCCGCTTGTGCGCGAGCTGGTACGCCATCTGCGCGAAGGCGTCCGGGGACATCCCCAGCTCCTTCGCCCGCTTCGCGCCGAAGTCGGTGAAGGACACCGTCTTCGTAGCGGTCGCCTCGGCGTACTCGGCGAAGGACGCGGCAGCGGCGCGGGCGTCCTCGCGCAGCGCCTCACCCAGGACGAACTCGATGAGCTCGGACGCCGGGACGCCGTCGGCGGGCGGCCGCTCCAGCCGCGTTCCGCTCAGCAGCGCGTCGGTGAACCCGAGGATCGTGGTCCCGTCCAGTTCACAGTGCTCGACGTTGATCCCCGCCGTGCCGTCCTCGAAGACGATCAGCGAAACGGCCTTGTCGAACCAGCGGTTCCCACTGTCGCCGTGCAGCAGGTTGTCGCACGCCTCCTGCGTGTTCGCCGGCGTGAAGTCCTCCAGGCACAGGCAGAACAACGCCGTCTCGATGTCGTCGAGCGCGGCCGCGTTCCCGGCGGCGAGCAGCGCTTCCCGCGTCGCCGCCCACTCCGCCCTGGCCTTGGTGGTGAAATGCCCGGCGGCGGTCCGCGGGTCTTCGATGAAGTTCCCCGACTTGACGATCACCTGCAGGCCCGCGACCAGCTGTTCGGGGGAGTACGGGCGGCCGTCCGGCGCGATGACGTCCATCCGGAACGGGGTGTCGCGGTGGAAGACCACGATATGCCGCGCCCTCGACGGCCCCGGCCAGTCCTCGCGGTACGGCGTGCGCGCGGTGTCCTGCACGGCGCCGGGGATCCGCGTCGCCGAGAACAGGTACTTGTGCTGCACCATCGACTGCGGCTGCCCGCGCAGCACGATCGGCGGCACCAATTCCTCGTCGAGCTTCAGCTTGTAGTCCACCGCCGACGCCGCCAGTTCTGCCGCGCACTCGAGCTGTTCCAGCGGGGATTCGGTGAACAGGAAGAAGAAGTTCGCGTTGAGCGCGATCCGGTCGCGGCGGCCGAGGTAGCGGTACGGCCAGAAGGTGTCGAGCCAGCTGCGGACGCCTTCCCGCTTGTCGTAGGCCTCGAGCGCGCTCTGCAGTTCGTGCGCCGGGCTTCCTGCCGCGAGGAACTCGGCGACGGCGCCTTCGGTCTCCGCGAGCTCCCCAGGGGTGAGCAGCGGCGAGCACCACTCGAGAAACCGGCGGCAGGTGTCGTCCAGGCTGGGGACGGGGACCCGCGGCAGGATGTCCTCGTTGCCGAACGTGCGGGTGGACGGTTCCGGACTGCTCACGATCATCCTTGATCTCGAAGGGGAAGGGCGTTCAGCGCGGAGGCGAGCTCGCCCGCCGCGCCGTTCGGCCGGGAGACGAACAGCCGCGCGTACAGCCGGCCGTCGGCTTCCAGCCCACGCGGGTCGACGCCCGCGACGGAAAGATTGTCCAAGATCTGCGACTGTTCCTCAGCAGAAGCGAATCTCCGCTGCCGGAAGAGGCCGTCGACCCCGGTCGTCTCGTACTCGAATTCGGCGAGGCTCTCGGCGACCGGCCCATAGGAGAACATCCGGAGGACGAAATGCGCCATCCACGGCCGGTTTTCCCGCGCGATCCGGACGAGGGTCTTCTCGGTGACGTAGCCGACGCAGCCGGTCGAGATGACGATGTCGACGTCGGCCAGCAGCGCGCGCTGCTCCTCTGTCGGGTCTTCGCTCTCCAGATCCGCGTGGATCGCGTCGTCGATGAAGCCCGCGGCGAGCGCGTAGTCCAATGCGGGCGCGGAGGCGTCGAGGCCGATGAAGCGGACACCGTCGCCGACGGCGAGCTTCTCGACCATCCGGCGATCGCGCGCGATCAGCTCGTCCCGGCTCAGCGACTCGCCGTCCCGGTAGTGGTCGTACAGCCGGTCCATCGAGATGTCACAGCGATGCAGCGCCGCGTTGACGCCGTAGGAACAGCCGAGGTCGAGCACCGTCGGGACCTTGACGTCGGCCTCCGCGCGGTACTCGTCGATCAGTTTCGCGAAGTACGCCTTGGCCTGCTGGGGGATGTCGTAGTCCAGTCTGCGCAAGGTGCCGAAGAACGCGCGAGGATCGGGCTCGGTGTAGATGTCGTCGAAATTGATCTTGCCGGTCGAATCCAAAGGCACGGCCATGCTCCTGACTTAGTCGAGCAGCTGATCGCCCCGGACCGCCGCGGAAGCGACGTGTTCCGGCAGGACCCGGCCGAACAGCTGTCTCGTCCGTTCCGGACTGCCGATGACCCCAGGGCGCTCGCTGTACGCGAAGATCGCGGAATGGCGGGCGACTGCCCCTTGAACCCTACTCACCCGGTGCAGCGCGAAGCGTCCGCGAAACAGCTGAAGATCGCCAGGACGCAGAGTGAGCCGCTTGATCAGATGATCACGTTCGCCCGCCAGCACGGCGCGGACGTCGTCGAAGTTCTCCGCCGTTTCGGAGCGGATGTTCGGGCAGTATTCGAAGACTCCGCCGTCGGCCGCCTCCTGGGTGAGCATGCTGACCGTGTACTCGTTGGTGTCGAAATGCCACGGATGCGAGCGGCCCGGCTCGATCACGTTGAGCACCAGGCCGGACAGCGGATCGGCGAGTTCGTGCAGCTCGGGGAGTTCGAAGCAGTCGGCGACGAACCGCTGGAACTCACGGCTCGAGTACAGCTGCTGGATCACCGCGGTCGCCGGGATCCGGTCGCGCGCCACGAAGGCGTTGCCGCGTTCCATGATCGTGCGGCCGGGGTGGTCTTCCGGCAGCGGAGTGTCGATGGCGATGTTGTAGGCGTTGACGCGTTCAACCTTCGCGTACGCCTCCGGAGCGATCTTCGCGCCTTCGTCGCGAAGGACGTCACGCAACTCCGGACGGATGAAGTCGGCCAGCACACTGCAGCCCGTTTCCCGCAGTTCGGCGCGGGTCCGGGAAACGATTTCGCGCCACGCGGGGCTTCCCGGTTCGGACAACGGATAGCGGGCGGTATCGGCCACCTGGACTGCGCTCGCGGTCATCGACGTCCTCTCGGCTGCCCGGAAGTGAGTCTCGGGTTTAGCACAGAAAACGCCCGCGAACCCCGCGCCTTGTGAGCGGTGCCACACGGAACGTGACGGCCCCCTTGCCCGCGGTCGTACGCGGGTAAGGGGGCCGTCAATGACTTTTCGTCAGCTGGTGACAAGCGGCAACAGCGGCCGCCGCACCGCCGTCGCGACGCCGTCGGATGCCTGGGCCGCGGCGATCCGCTCGGCCGTCGGCGTGCCGTACTCCGTGGTCCGCTGCCGCAGCGGACGGCCCAGCGGTTCGACCATCGCGCGCATGTCGCTGATCGTCTTGTACGACCCGTTGGCCGCCCCCGCCATCCGGCTGATCGTCTCCTCCATCAGCGTCCCGCCGATGTCGTTGACCCCGCCCTGGAGCACCGCGCGGCTGCCTTCCTCACCGAGTTTCACCCACGAACTCTGGATGTTGTCGATCATCCCGTGCAGCAGCAGCCGGGACAGCGCGTGCACCGCGCGGTTCTCGCGCAGCGTCGTCCCGGCCCTGGCGAGCCCGGCGAGGTAGATCGGGGAACTCTGGTGGATGAACGGCAGCAGCACGAATTCGCTGAAGCCCCGCCGTCCGTTGCGCTCCAGGCCCTCCCGCTGCAGCTTCGCCAGCAGCTTCAGGTGCCCGACCCAGTGCGCCGGCGTGTCGACGTGGCCGTACATCATCGTCGACGTCGTGGTGATGCCGAGTTTGTGCGCGGTGGTGACGACGTTGATCCATTCCGACGTCGGCAGCTTGCCCTTCGTCAGCACCCAGCGGACGTCGTCGTCGAGGATCTCCGCGGCCGTGCCCGGCAGCGAGTCGACGCCGGCCTCCTTCGCGCGCGCCAGCCAGTCCTCGATCGAGAGGTTCGTCCGCGAAGCGCCGTTGACGACCTCCATCGGCGAATACGAGTGCAGGTGGATGTCCGGCTGACGGCGTTTCACCTCCGCCGCGAGGTCGAAGTACGCGGTGCCCGGCAGATCCGGGTGGATGCCGCCCTGCATGCAGATCTCGGTCGCGCCCGCGGCCCACGCCTCGTCGACCCGGTCGCCGACCTGCTCCAGCGAGAGCGTGTACGCGTCCGCGTCGGTGCGCCGCTGGGCGAACGCGCAGAACCGGCAGCCGGTGTAACAGACGTTGGTGAAGTTGATGTTCCGCGTGACGACGAAGGTGACGTCGTCGCCGTTCACCTCGCGACGCAGGTCGTCGGCGATCTTGGTGAAGGTGTCAAGCTCCGGCCCGTCGGCGTGCAGCAGAGCCAGAGCCTCGTCGTCCGAAAGCCCGGCGGGGTCCTTTTCCGCGCTGCGCAAGGCATCCCGGATATCGAGGTCGAACCGCTGCGGCGCGGTCTTGATATTGCCCTTGATCTCGGCCCAGTCGCCGTAGACCGAGTCGAAGTCGCTGCGGCGGTCTTCCGTGCGCCCGACGGTGTCGACCTCGACGTGCAGATCGGTACGCCCGGCCTCCTTCCAGCCGCCGTCCGGCTCCTGCCATGGGATGCCCACCGGGATCGCCTCTTCGATGGCGAGCCCGGTCTCGGTGTCGGTCAGCGGCGCGAGATGCGCGTTCATCCGCGGGTCCAGCCACGGCTCGCCGGCCTTGACGTACTCCGGGTAGATCGGCAACCGCTCGCGCACGGTGAAGCCGAGCGCCTCGGTGCGGCGTTTGAGCTCGTCGATCTGCGGCCACGCGCGTTCGGGGTTCACGTGGTCGGGGGTCAGCGGCGAGACGCCGCCCCAGTCGTCGATACCCGCGTTCAGCATCAGTTCGTACTGCTGGCCGATCAGGTTCGGCGGCGCCTGGATCCGCATCCGCGGCCCGAGCACGAGACGCGCGACGGCGATGGTCGCGGCGAGTTCTTCGAGATCGGCGTCCGGGGTCGCGCGCATCTTCGTGTCCGGCTTCGCGCGGAAGTTCTGGACGATGACCTCCTGAATGCCGCCGTAGGTCTTCGCGACCTTGCGGATCGCGAACAGCGAGTCGGCGCGTTCCTCGAAGTTCTCGCCGATGCCGATCAGGATCCCCGTGGTGAACGGCACCGAACTGCGTCCGGCGTCCTCCAGCACCCGCAGGCGCACGTCGGGGTCCTTGTCGGGCGAGCCGTAGTGCGGGCCGCCCTTCTCCGTGTACAGCCGCTTCGCCGTCGTCTCCAGCATCATGCCCATGGACGCCGAAACCGGCTTGAGCCGCTGGAAGTCCTGCCAGCTCAGCACGCCCGGGTTGAGGTGCGGGAGGACACCCGTCTCCTCGAGAACCCGGATCGCCATCGCCCGGACGTAGGACAGCGTGTCGTCGTAGCCGTGCGCGTCGAGCCAGTCCTTCGCCGCCTTCCAGCGGTCTTCCGGACGGTCGCCGAGGGTGAACAGCGCTTCCTTGACCCCCATTTCGGCACCCTTGCGGGCGATGTCGAGGACCTCGTCGGGGGAGAGGAACGGCGATTCGACGCGGCCGGGGACGGTCGCGAAGGTGCAGTAGCCGCATCGGTCCCGGCACAGCCGGGTCAGCGGGATGAACACCGAACGGCTGTAGGTGACCACGCCCGGACGGCCTGCCGCGACGAGTCCGGCGTCGCGGACCCGGGAGGCGTGCTCGGACAGCGTCTTGAGATCGTCGCCGCGCGCCTGGAGCAGGATCGAGGCCTCGGTGAGGTCGAGGGTCTTCCCGTCGCGCGCCCTGGCGAGTGCCCGGCGCATCGCCGAGGTGGTGGGGGCGTTCGCGTCAGCAGGGGATGCCATTCCCGCACGCTATGGCCGGACCTGCTCCACCTGCCAGTGTGCATCCCGCCACCGCGTCACCCACGTGGGTGTGATCACTGTTCTCGCTGGTCAGGGCGCGATCTTGGTTGCCGATCGATGGGTCGGAGTGTATTACCTAAAGTGTGGCTTCGGTGATCGGCAAGAAGGTCGGCGGGCGGACGTACTACTACCTCGTCACCTCCGCGCGGGTCGACGGCGAGCCGAGGGTCGTGTCGCAGCGCTACCTCGGGACGGCCGAGGAGATCGGGCGCGCGATGGAGGGCGATGTCTCCGCCCCCGGCGAAGCGCGTCACCGGACCTTCGGTGACGTCGCGGCGGTGTGGGCCACGCTGCGACGGCTTGACTTCGTGCGCCGGGTCGACGAAGCCGTCGGAGCCCAGCGCGCCGCGACCACTCTCGGGACGCATCTCGCGCTCGCCGTTCTGCACCGGGCGACAGCGCCCGAAACGCAGTTGGCCGACTGGTGGCGTGAGTCCGTCGCCCGGGAATTCATCCAGGCAGACCTTCCGAATCACTGGCGGGCGCTGCACCGTCTCACCGGCGAACGGATCGCCAGGATCGAGACCGCCGTCGCCGACGCGGTGCTCTCCTGGCTGGGGACGGGCGACGCCGCGCTCGCCGTGGACGTCGCGCAGTTCGCCACCTTCACCACGGCAGACCCCTGCCGCTGCGAACTCGCCGGACTCGGCCTGGTGGTGACCAAGGACGGCGCGATCCCGCTGGCGTCACACGTGTACCCGCGGGAAGAGGCGCCGCCGTTCGCCGCGCTCGCCGAGCGACTCCGCTCGCTGTACCCCGTCACGCTGGTCTTCACCGCCGGCCAGGCCGCGCAACTGGACCTCGGACGGCACTTCGTCGGCGCGCTGCCTCTTTCGGAGCATCCGGAGCTGTTGGCGAAACCGCCGTCCGCGCGCAAGCCCGTCGACCCGGAGCGCTTCGCCGGGCTGACCGCTCTCGACACCAGAGCCGTGGTCGCGGGCGTGCGGCGGCGCGTGATCCTGACCCATTCGGAGACCCTGCACAACGCGCAGGCCCGCGCGTTCGGCGAGGAACTGGGCACCGCGACGCGGGAACTCGCCGGCCTCGACGCCGCACTCGCGTCGGGCGTCCACCGGGGTGACCGCGGCCAGGTGAACGCCGAAATCGCGCGGATCACCCGCGGCCGCCGCGTCGAACGGGTGCTCTCCCCTTCCCTGACGGGGACGAAGCCGGGGGAGATCCGGCTGACCTGGAAGGTCGACGATGCCGCCGTGTCGCGGCTGCACGACGAGTTCTTCGGCAAGCAGGTGCTGGTCACCGACCACGACTGGCCGGTGTCCGAAGTCGTCACCGCGTACCGGGCCCGGACCCACCTCGACTCGACGTTCCGCTGGCTGACCGGTCCCGCCGTCACCGGCCCGGCCCCGCGCTGGGAGTGGACGCCGCATCGGATCGCGGTGCACACCCTGGTCACGGTGCTCGCGTCCACGGTCACCCACCTCATGCGGCGCGAGGCCGACCGGGCCGGGATGAACCTGTCGGTCCGTGAGCTGATGGACAGCCTCGCGGGGATAGGGGAGACGGTGCTGCGGTATCCGTCCACCGGCGGCCGCCCTCGGACGCGGCGCCTGCTGACCGAGCGGAGCCCGGAACAGCAGGCGCTCTTCGACTTCTTCGGTCTTAGCTCTCTCGGTGAATATGAAGCGCGGAGAAGCTCTGCACCACCGGCATCAACTCGATGACGTTGATGTTCACGTGCTCCGGCTGCGAAGCCGCCCAGAAGACGGACTCGGCGACGTCGGCGGCCGTCAGCGGCGTCGTGCCCTTGTAGACGTTGTCGGCCTTGCTCTGATCACCCTCGAACCGGACGACGGAGAACTCCGTGCCGCCGACCAGGCCCGGCTCGACGTTGGTCACCCGGACGCCGGTGCCCTGCAGGTCCGCGCGCAGGTTCAGGCTGAACTGGTGGACGAACGCCTTGGTCGCCCCATAGGCGTTGCCACCGGGATAGGGGTAGGAGCCCGCGACCGACCCGATGTTGATCACGTGCCCGCGGCCGCGCTCGACCATGCCGGGCAGCAACGCGCGGGTGAGGTGCGCGAGCCCCCTGATGTTCGTGTCGATCATCTGGTCCCAGTCGTCGAGCTTCGCCCGATGGGCGGGTTCGAGTCCTTTCGCGAGGCCGGCGTTGTTGACCAGCAGGTCGACTTCGGCGAATTCGGCGGGCAGCGTGCCGGGGAGCGCGGCCACCGCGTCGGCGTCCCGGACGTCGAGCTCGAAGGGGAGGACGTTCTCGCCCAGCTCGACGGCCAGCTTGTCGAGCCGGTCCTTACTCCGCGCGGCCGCGACGACCTTGGCGCCGTCGGCGGCGAACCGGCGGACGATCTCGACGCCGAACCCGGCGCTGGCACCGGTCACGAAAACGGTCTTCTGGGACATGGAAGGCATCACTCGATCTCTTTCAAGAACTGTGCGAACACGGTGTTGAACTCGGCCTCGCGCTCCAGGTTAGGCATGTGAGCGGCGCCCTCGATCACCGCCAGGGTGGAGCCAGGGATGAGGTCGTGCATGAGCTCGGCGTCCGCGACCGGCGTGAACTCGTCCTCAGTCCCGACGACGACCAGGGCCGGCACTTCTACGCGAGTGAGGCTGTCGCGGTAGTCCGGACGCTCGGCGCGCCCCCTGAGTGCGGCCGCCGCTCCTTCCTTGGGCGTCGTGCGCATCATCCCCAGGACGTGCGCCGCCACGTCCGGCATCGTGCGGACGTTCTCCGGGGAGACCATCTTCGTCAGGACTTCCTCCGCGTAGGGGTTCAGTCCCTCCGCGAGGATCCGGTCCGCCATCTCGTCGCGGACGCGTTTGCCCTCTTCTGTCTCTTCCTGGGGAGAGGTGTCGGCGAGCAGGAGCCCGGCGACGCGGTCGGGGTAGGTGCGGTGGAACTCCATGACGATCTGCCCGCCCATGGAGAGGCCGCCGAGGACGAAGCGCCCGAGGCCGAGTCGATCCGCGAGACGCGCGATGTCCTTGGCGAAGACGTCGAGCCCGGTCTTGCCCGGGACCACCGTTGTCTCGCCGTACCCGCGGAGGTCCGCTGTGATGACCCGGTAACCCTCCTGACTGAAGCGCTCGGCCTGGGGACGCCACATCGAACGGTTGAAGGGGTGGCCGTGGACGAGGACGACGGGCAACCCGGTGCCGAGGTCGTCGTAGGCGACGGAGATGCCGTCGAGTTCCGCAGTGCTCATGAGCCCGACGCTAATCGGAGCAATCATCAGGATCAATACGGTGCAATGTACTCGGAGCAATATTCTTCGCCGGAAGTTCGCCGGGTGGTTCCCCGGCCGCCTGTGGGGCGATCGCCGGCTTCGACCCTGTATATGGCCTCTGACCTGCGTAAACGCCGTTAAGGTACCCCCCTGTTTTCGGGGGTTTCCGGACGTGTAATCTTCTCTTCGTCGCCAGGGAGACCGGGCGGCCGACCGGGACACGAACCAAGCTCTCGCTCAGTGCGATTGAGTGGGTGTCTCACCAAAAACTGCTAGGAATGACTGCTTCGGATAAGGCCGTGTGATGGCGGTGCGATCTGGGGTGTGTTGCTTGAGAACTCAACAGTGTGCTAGTGAACTAAGCCAGTAGAGCTTATGTTTTTTGAACCTCGTTTTGGGGTTCCTTTGAGAGCATTAGATTGCCTCGATCAAATTTGACATTGTTGGAGAGTTTGATCCTGGCTCAGGACGAACGCTGGCGGCGTGCTTAACACATGCAAGTCGAACGATGAAGC